>JBJOOY010000539.1:0-7910 GCA_046051065.1 Cyanobacteriota bacterium | reverse complement strand
TGTTTCTCAGAGCGTCTCCATCAGCAGGAGGACTATATCCAGCCGAAATTTATCTAGTATCGCGCGGCAATAATTTATTGCCAGCCGGATTGTATAACTATCAAGTCAAAGACCATACTCTGGTTCATTTTTGGGCGAGTGATGTGTGGCAAAGTCTTCAGATAGCTTGCTTTATGCATCCAGCTTTAATGGTTGCCGATCTATCATTGATTACTACTGCGGTATTTCAGAGATCGGCTTGGCGCTATCAAGACCGAGCTTACCGAAGAATTTGTCTAGATACAGGGCATCTACTAGGTAATATTGAATTAGCTGGAGCGATGAATGGTTTTCGTTCTTATTTTATTGGTGGTTTTATCGATCGAACCATTAATGAATTACTGTATCTAAATACAGAATTAGAGGGTGCAAATGTTGTTATTCCCTGTGTCGATCTCGATGTGCATCCCGATCCGATAGTTATGCAGTTCCCTGCTGCACTACCTTCAAAAATTAATCCAGATTATCCTAATTTAGGTGATGGAGAACTATTAAATTATTGCCATCAAACGACAGAAATATCTGAATTTATCCAGCTACCAGTTAATCCAGATAATGTCGTTTCCAGTCAATTGGAGGATAAGTATAATTTCCCTTTTTGTCTCAAAATATCGACAGCAACTCAACCGATCGATTGGCACGATAATTTACCACTATCAGGACTGGAAGATGCCATCCTCAAACGCCGTTCTACTCGCGTTTATACGGGTGCAGAACTCACGCTCGACGAACTTACCGCGCTGTTAGATTTTACGTATCATCCTCAACATTATACCAATCAACATTTAGATCCTCATCCCGATTACTTCGATTTGAGTTCGATTGAAACTTTTGTCGCAGTTTCTGGAGTTCAGGGATTAGAAGCAGGGTGCTATTATTATGCACCTAAAGCACAAGAACTTCGTCAAATTCGCTTTAAAAATTTCCGGCAAGAATTGCACTACTTATGTTTGGGACAAGAGTTAGGTCGTGATGCTGGAGCATTAATTTTCCATACCGCAGATCTTCAATCGGCAATTAGTAAATATGGCGATCGAGCATACCGTTATTTACATTTAGATGCCGGACATTTAGGTCAAAGATTAAATTTAGCTGCAATTAGATTGAATGTAGGTGTCAGTGGCATTGCTGGATTTTTTGACGATCGAGTTAATGAAGTTTTAGGTATTCCTGAAGATGAAGCTGTTCTATACATTACCACTTTAGGTCGCTCAACATAACTAGATATTTTAGTGCCCAGATGTGTGTTTTAAGCTAGTAATTAAATATTGATAATATCGATCGATATAGGAGCTACATAATGATAACAAGCAAGACTAACATTTATATCGCGATCGCTACTATTATCTGCTCGATCGGGATATTTATCTCCAGCATACCTGCATTAGCTAATACTAATAGTAACCCAGATCGAGATAAACCAGCGATCGTTAATTTGACCGGAACGATTCGTAAATTAGCAGTTGAAGGTACCTGCTATCAGCTAGCGACCGATGATGGCAAAAATTATGAATTAATGGGCAAATTTCCCAAACGCGACGGTGCAAAAGTGCAAGTAAGTGGCACTATTTCAACAGATATAGTTACTATTTGTCAAGTCGGAAAACCTTTTAAAGTCAAATCTGTCCGAGTGATTAAATAAGAAACCTCCCACAGCTTGACTCTCCCAGAAAACCTAATGCTAAACCTAACCGATCGTGATTGCTGGATTTTTGATATGGATGGCACCTTGACGATCTCCAACCATGATTTTGAGGCGATTCGGGTAGCCTTGGATTTACCCAGCCAGCAGCCGATTCTAGAAGCACTCGCTCAACTCCCCGAAGTGGAGACCCAGTCGCGATGGGAAAAACTCTATCAGATGGAACTGGAAATTGCTCGCACCACTCAAGCGCAACCTGGCGCGGGAGAACTGTTGGAACGGTTGAGATCGTCTCATGATAATCGCATTAGTATTCTGACTCGAAATAGTAAAACTATTGCCCATGAGACTCTCGCAGCCTGTGGGCTATTGGAATTCTTTGAACCAGAGGCAATTCTGAGCCGGGACTGCTGTGCCCCCAAACCAAAACCCGATGGTATATTTCAGATTTTACGGCGTTGGGAAGCAACTCCCGATCGTGGTGTGATGGTGGGTGATTATGTCTTCGATCTATTAGCTGGTCGCAATGCAGGCACAGCAACGGTGCATTTAGATGTTACAGGCAGTTTTGATTGGCCCGAACATACGGATTGCTGTGTGACACAGTTGGCAGAATTAACTAAACTGCTAGATTGACATCACAACCGTTTAACTCATCTCTAACATCCGTTGCATTGGACGTAAAGCTGCTAACCTAACATCTTCAGTCATCGTAATTTCTGGCGATTTATGATACATTGCTAGATACACTTTTTCCAATGTATTCAATCGCATGTGCGGACATTCATTGCAAGCACAATTATTCATTGGTGGTGCAGGGATAAACACTTTTTGCGGTTGTAATTTCTGCATTTGGTGAATAATTCCTGGCTCTGTCGCGATGATAAATCGATCGATCTGACTAGACTGGGTATATTTTAATAACGCACTCGTCGAACCAATAAAATCAGCATGACGCAACACAGCTTCTTCACACTCTGGATGAGCGATAACTACTGCATCAGGATGGGCAATTTTTAACTGGATTAACTTCTTCTCAGAGAAAGTTTCATGTACCATACAACTGCCTTGCCATAGTACCATTTCTCGTTCCGCTTGTTGCATTACATAGCGTCCTAAATTACGATCGGGTGCAAAAATAATCCCCTGCTCGCGCGGAATCTGCTTAACAATTTTTACCGCATTAGAACTCGTACAGATAATATCGCTCAGTGCTTTAATTTCTGCTGTGCAGTTAATATAAGAAATTACAATATGGTCTGGATATTGTGCTTTAAATTCTGCAAATGCATCTGGTGGACAACTATCTGCTAAAGAGCACCCCGCCGCTAAATCGGGCAATAACACCAACTTCTGCGGATTCAAAATCTTGGCAGTTTCTGCCATAAAATGAACTCCCGCAAACACGATCACATCCGCAGTGGTACTAGCTGCTTGACGAGCTAATTCTAGTGAATCGCCAATAAAATCTGCCACATCTTGAATCTCTGCATCTTGATAGTAATGGGCGAGAATTACAGCATTGAGCGATTGTTTTAACTCTTGAATTGCAGTTACCAGATCAAAAGGGATATTATCTCGATTGACGGTTGAAGGTGCGGTGACGAACATTTTGGACGGCGGGTATGTGGATAAATCTGATATCTTCAATTATAGTAGATTTTACCAAAATACCAAGTATTGATGATACTATGGCTGAAAGCAATGTGGGTGGTTGGCTCAACTTTAACTGTTCGATCGAATTCAATGATTAAAAATACAATCTCTTACTTCTGGTTACTAGTGGCGGGATTATATTTGCTAGTGGCTTGTCAGTCAGTAACCGCACCGAGGTTGCCACTAGTCAAGATTAGTCGCGTCATGAGCGGACAAACTGTAGAATGGATAGACCGATCGCAACAACCTCCGATCATTCAGCAGGGGCGATTGATGGGGATAGAGGCTCCAGACATGGCTCAAGCACCATGGGGAAAGCAGGCAAAACAAAGATTGGAGGAACTAATCGACATATCGGGCAAAAGCGATGTCAGCATCGAATTTGAGAGTTCGGATGCTGATAAATTTGGCCGTAAATTTGTTTATCTGTGGAAAGATGACCGCTTACTGAACGAACAGTTACTCAGAGAAGGTTGTGTCTTGGCGAGTATGCGAAATTCAAGTTCTTCTAACAACAATATCACTGGTGGTAAATATCGAGATCGCTTTAGTCGTGGGAGTCAATATGCCAGACTAATGGGACAAGGAATCTGGAATCCTAACCGCCCGATGCGGATGAGTCCAGCCGAATTTCGCAAGGAGGAGCGATAGTAAATTTACGAATTTATCGATTGCAGGGGCGGGTTTATGCTAGAGATTCTCATCATATCTCGATCGATTTAGAACAAAACCCGCCCCAACTGCCAAGGCTAAAAAATCCTCGCTCGCTCGCCCGATTAAGCTAGTGGTAAGTTAGTCAAGTTAGATCCGCTTAAAGAATACATTCTTAATAATTACCTCTGCCTCTTGCTGATTTTTAAGGCCACTTTTTTCATCCAATAGCCAGAAATTTATCCGAATTTCTGCATCTGGTTGTGGTTTATACTGCGAACTTTTTGTCTCCTTAATTAAGGATTGTGCTGATGGTGGAGCTAGATAATGTCCATAATAGCTTTGCCACTTTATACCAGAATTCTGCCAGATATATTTATGACTGGTTGCAGTTCCTTCTAGATTCAGTGGAACATGCTCGCTTACAGCTTTAAGCTTGGGATCGAGCTTGTCAGGTTGAACGGTATGATAAACAGATTTTTTTGGTGCATTAATGTCATCAAAATTAGCAATCTCAATATCTATTTCATTGTTGTCACTGCCATAAGAAAACAATCCTAGCACGATATTAGGATCGTAATCATCAAGTTTTCCAGTTACATGAAACAAATATTCGCCATAACCAAACTTCTTTTTAGAATAAATTTCTGAACTGTACCAATTCCTGCCAATTTTTCTGATTTTTAGATGTAACCAGCCATTTTTATCAACCCAAACACTTTGAGGATCGTCCAACCAGTTATTATTGCGGGGCCCTGCTTTGCCACTTTTGACATTCCATTCAAGTCCAGCAAAAGTAATTGTTCTGGCGATTAGCTGTTTGTTATCGTTAAGTGCTGTTACAGTTCTAGCGCTGTTAGCTAATGCTTTTGGGGTATCAACGATCGATAGTGTTGCAAATGCTAGTGTAGTCGAGATTGCACCGAGCAAGAATGATGCATAGAAAGTTTTCATGTATTTCTTAGTAAATTACTAGATGGAGTGAGTCTAAGGTTGGTAATCATCAGACATAGCTAAATTTCGCTAGACCCAGCAGACTTTAAAGTCCTGATGCCTTGCGGTTGTTATGCGTTTTTTGTTCCAAATATTCCTTAGATAAAAGCAGAATATTTCTGCCTATCATCATTAAATAGCAATATCCTAAAAATTGCAACTTGATTGTAACTTTATATACCACACGTACGAATTTTTAGACCAGATTAGAGCCGTAATTTGCCTCGATCGGTTGATTTATGACTCCTGAATTAGTTATAAATCCTCATTAAACGATCGAGCTGAGGATAAAGGTGGGATTGAGTTTAACCTGTTCGGAATCCCTTGACAACCCCCAGGCATAGTGCGGCGCGATGTTTCCCCACACCAACTACAACAATATTGACGTTGCTGTGCGGATATTTGGCGAACACTGGTAAAATCGACATCTTCGACTACCGCACCAGTAAATTCACCTGTCGTATAGTTGGGTGGTTCTGTTCGACTACGGGGACTGGCAAATTCAACACTACCATAAAAAAATCTTGCACCTTTAAGATCCGCATTTGTTAATTTAGCCTGATATAAGATCGTTCTCGATAAATTAGCTTTCAATAAATCGCAATCGGTCAAATTAGTCCTCATCAAATTAGCATCGCTAAGATCTGTCCACCGTAAATCGGTTTGGGATATATCTGTCCCAGCTAACATCACTTGCAAGTCGATGACGCGGACTCCAGCAACTCGATCTTCATCGTAGCCGCCATTACCATTCAAGATCGCCCGATTTAAGCGGAGATCGCGCTTGAGGGGAGTTAGTAATTTAGAACGAGATAAAAAGCGTAGAACTCTCGCCTTACCCGCAGCATTAATACTACCTAAAATTGCCGCAGTTCTTCCGGCGGCAAAGGCGCGTTCTTGCGGCCAATCTTCGAGAAAACCATTGTCATCAAGTACTAAACCAGTAATTCCTTGAAAGTAATTATCGATCGTTTGTTGTTGTGTAATAATATTTTGCTGGCGATTGAGTCGATTTTGCTCGATCGTCAGATCGCGCGAGATGATATATTGTCGCCATGATACGTATACTGCCACGATCGCGATCGTGCTTTGACCTAATGCCCCACTCCACAATCCGACAGCACCGACGGCACCCCAATCAGTTTGAATAGATAAGTTATTAAATTTATGAATAGAGCTAAAAACTCCACATAGCTTCAATCCCACCACAATCGAGATGCAAAATGCGATCGCCGCAACTAATCGCATCTGCTGAAGCGAAGACAATGATTTAGGTCTATGCTTGCGGATACTTTGATAGATAATCGGTGCCGATAATCCAAAGGCGATCGCACAACCAATTATGGTCAGACCATGATATTTAAACCATAGCCCTAACCCGATCGCGAGGATCGCCAATAGATTTAACCAACTCATCAATCGATCTTTATTGAAATTGACTAGGTAATAATTTTAACTATTCCAGTATCGAGATCGTATCGACCACCAACAATTTTTAATTTGCCCGACTGCAATCGCTCCGAGAGCAGTGGCGATCGCTTGAGCCGTTCGATCTGATAATGTACATTAGCTTCTACAGTATTATCAACAGGATCGCCAGATTGATACTTGGCTCGCTGCACTGCTGGTAAAATTGCCTCCACAAAGGTGCTAATCTCACCAGGAAGGGGTTTGTTTTGGACGGCTGCGGTAATTGCGCCACAGCGTTCGTGCCCCAGCACCATCAGCAGCGGAGTGCCTAAGAGTGCTGCATATTCAATACTACCCACTGCTTCAGGGGTAGCGATGTTCCCGGCAATTCGGACATCAAAAATATCACCCAAACCTTGATCGAACAAAATTTCCGGTGGTACTCGCGAATCAGCACAGCTTAAAATAGTTGCAAATGGATGTTGTGCTTGTGCAACTTCCAGTAATCTTACCTGAGATCGACCCGGAGAGTGAAGCTGCTGATGGACAAACCTTTGATTACCTCTGATTAATTTTTTGAGAGCTGCATCAGGGCTGAGTGAGGGCAATTCATCCGCTTGAGCCTGCTTAACTTGCCAAAGTAAATTACTGGCTGTTGCTAATAAACCACATGCCCCGATCGATCCTAGTTTGAGCAGGTGGCGACGATCGATGAAACCATATCTCTGAGACATAATTTTAGACTTTCTGCATAAGTCAGCAGTTATTTTGTGCGCGAATTGAAAATTTTTAGGCATAAAGGCTACGCCAATGAGCATCGCAGGGGAATATTTTGACCTATTCCCTCAAGCCTTACTATTTGGATGATACGCATTTCATCGAGTCAACCTCCATCACATCTGAGATGTAACAGGTACCACCAAACTTATTTAGCAGCGGTTGAATATTTTCGACCACAGTATCGATCCGCTCGGGCTTACAAAAAGCGAGGATATAGACATTGTCGAGCATTGTCATATCTAGATCTTCATTGCCCTCACGCAATCCTTTACCAACAACACTCCGAATTACCGCATGACCGTTTACATTCGATTTATCTAATTTATCCAAAATTTTGCCTAACTCAAAGGAGTTAGCAATAATTTCTATTTTCTTAACGAGGTGCATATAATTTTACTTCCACAATAAGTTAATGCCATACATATACAGCGGAATTCCCACAATAATATTGAATGGAAATGTTACCGCTAAGGCAGTCGAAACATACAAGCTGGGATTTGCTTCGGGTACAGTCATCCGGATTGCTGCGGGGACGGCAATATAGGAAGCACTGGCACACAAGACGCAAAATAAAAGTGCATTTCCTTGTGATAAGTTAATGGCTCTAGCAACTAGCAGTCCTGCACCTGCATTGATAATTGGCACGAGGATCGCAAATGAGATTAGGAAAAAGCCAGTTTTTTGTAAGTCTTTAATTCTCCGCGCTGCAACCAGTCCCATATCGAGGAGAAAGAGAGTG
>JBJOOY010000538.1:0-3908 GCA_046051065.1 Cyanobacteriota bacterium | reverse complement strand
TGAAGTAGCTCAGAATATTCCAACAGAAGTTCAAAATATGACCCGTGATTCGGACTTCCTTGTATTAGTTCTTACACCAGCTTCTGCAAACTGTGAATGGGTTGAAAGAGAATGGATGGTAAAGTATTGGCAAGAAACAGAAAGTAGATCAACACTAATTTTTCCAATCATGAAGGAAATTTGTGATGTTCCAGAATTACTACGTTCAAGACAGTATGCAGACTGTACCCAAGATGAATTGAGGGGAATTACTTTACTCATGCAGAGTCTCAACGGCATTAACAGACAAAGCTACAACAGCATTAAACCTAAATTCTATGAAGAACATACTAGTGCTCAACCTGATTTAATAAACCTTCTCAGTGAAAATAGAGGAGGTGATGATTCAATAGCATACTTTTTTCAATATTCAGCAGTTGAGGTACGTCCAGTACTTAGGCAATCAGTAAGGTTTGGATATCAAGCTGTAGTTTTCATTCAGGATCCTGAAAAGGTTGAAATCAATCGCCAAAGGGAACGAATTCAAGTTGGATTAAATGGGATGCTTCGAATGGATAATATAAAAGTATACAAAGTTAGTCCACCAATCACGACAAAGCTGATATATGTTCCTAATTTATTTGTAGTAATTTCTCACTACATTTACCTAGATGCAAGAGTAGCACCGCCTCCAGTTAACGATCGAGATATTCCTCAATCAGAAAATAGGTTATTACCCGGACAATATGATGTTTCTGGTCACGACAATCCAGTTATTGTGATCCGACCAGATGAGGATGGCTGGGACTACTGGTCAAGCTTTGCGGAACAACTTAATGAACGCTACTTGGAATGCAGTCGATTAGTATATAGCAATCCTATTTGATTTTCAAATTTTATAGTATGTTTGCTCTATGCCTAATTTGTTGATACATAACCGATACAGCGATTTTGTTGATAGTTAATTTGAACTAAAATCTTATCTTCTCATTTAGGATTGCTATACCCGTCTTGTATCTAGTAGTAATAAATGATTGAATTGGAAGCCTCTTCGCAACAAAAACTCATTGAAGATTACCAGAAAGAGCTTAATTGTGCACTTTCTGCTACATTTGATTCCCAATTGGAGAATCTCATAAGTGCAGGAAAATTATTGCGGGAGACTCTTGTGGCTGGCAATCAAATTTTTTTGTTAGGTAATGGAGGCAGTTCTAGTCAGTGCAATCATGCTGAGGCAGATTTTTATTATTGGAAAGAACGTGATGCTGCTCATGCAATACAAGGTTCAATACGTTCTCTTTCGGCTAACTCTGATGCTCTAACAGCTTTCGCCAACGATCATGGAGAAATATCATTGTTCTCAATTCAACTCAAAAATACATGCCAGAGTGGTGATGCAGTTCTCGCAATAAGCACTAGTGGGAATTCAGCTAACATCTGTGATGCCCTAAATACCGCAAAACGTCTGGGATTATCCAAAGTGGGGCTATTAGGTCGTGACGGAGGGCAAGCCATGAATCACCTAGATATAGGTATTATCGTGAAAGGGTCAGAAGATACAAACATTATCCAAGACATACACTCGTCTTTGTGTCACATTCTATTGAAATTAATCATGACGCAAACATAATCAATGCTTACCAACCTTTGCGATCGATATTCATCATTCATGGATAAATATTTACCAACCTTGTTTTTCTACTAATTCGATACAGAGTCGATCGATTGCAGGTAAATCGGGATGGTGGGGTAGATTGGACTCATCATAAGCTCGATCAAGTTTGGCAACCAAATCGTCTGATATTTTTGTCACCTGTTCGTAAGTCAAGTCGCCATGTAAAATTGCTGTTAACTCATCAGCATCACCAGCATCTTGTCGATCGACAACTACCTCACCTGACTGAAGAATTCCTAAACCACTGCGTAATAGTCGGATACAGTGCATCGCATGTTTGAGATCGAAACCCGATCGTTGTTCCATCCCCGCACGGATAGGATTGCGATTAGTTTGCCAAGATTGGTAAGCATTCCATTCGCGTAGAGCATTTTGATATTGTTGGCTTTTTTGGAGTAGTTTGATAAAATCGCCGCGACTATTAGTGAGATTTTGGGTGTATTCTAGTACCTCATCAGTGAGATTATGTTGTTTTAATAATCCCTTGTAATCGATATCTCCAGTTAATAAGCGATGGAGTTCTTCAGCTTCTGCTAGATATTCAATTTTACCGCGCACTAATCCATATAAATATTCGAGAAAAGCGTGTAATTCTTCCTTATTTAATGGACGCTCATCTGCTAGTCCAAACTTTTCAGGGGTCGGTTTTTCCCGAGGTGGATCGAGCAACCATTTACGATGAGATTCAATTTTTTTGATCTGAGCAAAAGCATAACCAGAATAAGTATGTTTGACCTTCTTACTCAGGAACATCTGACGATTTTGGATCAAATACTCGCCAACTTCTGTTTTAACTGGATACTGTTTAAGCCATAGCAGTTCCAAAATATTGGGGTTGGCTCCAGCCAGTAGTTGGATAAATTTCTTGAGTTCGTAAATTACAGTGTCTTTCTCTCCATTAAGGAAATCAAATACTCCAGGTTCGCGATCCCAGCCAGCATCTTTTTGTTCGACTTTACCCAAGCCTAAATAGTATTTTTTGGGTGCGATAAATACACCTCGATAGTCATAGTCAGATTCGGGACGGCTTAAACCATAACCGTGGCTACCAGCTAATCCAATTAATATGGTGCGTTGTTCTACTTCTAAACGTTGCATCTTAGTTTGTGATGGATGATTGGCTATCTACTATTCAGCTTGATGTAAAATTAGCCGATTGCCATCTGGATCGTAGGCGTAGATTTCGTGTCCATGGGAGGCGGTGATAATCTCTCCTGGTGGGGGATAGCCGAGTCGAGCGAGAAAATCGATCGAGTGTTCCAGACTGTCTACTTCTAGACATAAACTCATCCCACTCTGACTGGGTTGCCCAAATTCAGATTGATCGCTAAATTTAGGAGCAAATATGCCCAGGCGCAAGCCAGCTAGTGAGAATTCTGCATAGACGCTAGGAATGTGGGACTGGGGCGCAGATCCGAGAAATTGGGTGTAAAAATCGACGATCGAGTCGAAATTAACACTTGCGATCGTCACTAGGGCAGATGTCAGCATGGCAAAATCAGCACAGAAAGAAATTTCAGAAATTGTAGCTGCTAGTATTACCATCTCGAATACTTAACCTTAGAATAATAAAAGATTAACCAATTCTCGATCGGAGTGACAATTGCTACGCTCGGGGGACTATATTTATATATATAGGATTTGCGCAGAAAAGTATCAGGCAATGGGTGAGATGACGGGGGAGCATTCGGAAGTTATGAAATTGGCACAGCGCATCAGTGAAATCGAACCATCTGTCACCCTCGCCATTTCTGCGCTGGCTAAGGCAATGCAGAAAGAAGGAAAGGATGTCTGTAGCTTCAGTGCAGGCGAACCTGATTTTGACACGCCAGAACACATTAAAGCCGCAGCGAAACAAGCCTTAGATCGGGGGAAAACCAAGTATGGGGCATCATCTGGCGAAATTCAATTGCGGGAAGCGATCGCCAATAAGCTCCAACATGATAACCGCTTAAATTATCATGCTGAGAATGTTTTAGTCACTAATGGCGGCAAGCATTCGCTCTACAATCTGATGATGGCGATCGTCGATCCTGGTGAGGAGGTAATTATCCCCGCACCATATTGGTTGAGCTATCCAGAAATGGTCAAGTTAGCAGGCGGTATCCCAGTTATCGTTCGCACCGACAGTACTACCGATTATAAAATTACCCCTGCGGCACTTAACGCTGCCATTACGCCCAAAACTAAGTTATTTATCCTCAATTCCCCTTCCAACCCATCTGGAGTCGTCTACACTCTCGCTGAGTTACAG
>JBJOOY010000537.1:0-3204 GCA_046051065.1 Cyanobacteriota bacterium | reverse complement strand
TATTGCAAAATGGTTACGACATTCGCACTGTGCAGGAGTTGTTGGGACACAAAGATGTGAAAACGACGATGATTTATACTCACGTTCTCAATCACGGTGGTAAGGGCGTTCGCAGCCCGCTCGATTAATTAGCTCGATCGTAGCGTCCGCTGTGCGGAGTCGCCCAAACGATTTCAAGTTGTTTCTATACTCGGACAACAGATCGCCGCTTCCCACACTACCCCATCTTCATCCTCTGTTATTTATTGCTTTACTAGACGCACATAGATATTACCTGATGCCCGAACAATAACTAGGACTTTCCACACTCAATCGCCTTAAGTGGTAACGCTAAAATATATAAAGACACATTATTAACAATAAGTTATGACCGATCGATTGATTCGAGCAACAGCGGCAGATGGAGGAATCCGTGCCGTAGCAGCGATTACCACCAACCTCACCGAAACAGCCCGATTGCGGCATCGGCTCTCGGCTGTATCTACTGATGCTTTAGGCAGAGCGATGACAGCAGGATTATTGCTGACATCAGGGATGAAAACCAAGTTTGCACGAGTTAATGTCCGGATTAAAGGTAATGGCCCGATCGGTGGTTTGATGGTAGATGCTGGGGTAGATGGCACTGTCAGAGGCTATGTTACTCATCCCCATGTAGAAGTACCGCTGAATGATGCTGGTAAACTAGATGTAGGTGGCGCGGTCGGCCAGGAAGGTTTTGTCTATGTCTATCGGGATTTGGGTTATGGTCGGCCTTATTCCAGTACGGTAGATTTAATTTCGGGCGAAGTTGGCGATGATATTGCCAATTATCTGTATAGTTCCGAGCAAACCCCCTCCGCTTTGGTGTTAGGCGTATCGATGAATAGTCAAAGCGTTCAATCGGCAGGAGGAATGCTGATTCAAGTTCTACCCAAAGCCGCACGCGACGAATCATTGGTGACACTGCTTGAAGACAGAGTGAGTGGGTTACAAGGTTTCACACCATTATTACAATCGGGTCAAGATCTCCCAGCTATTTTAGAAGAGTTGCTAGGCGATTTAGGATTGAATATTTTTCCCGATCGAAAAGAGTTAAAGTTTGATTGCCCTTGCTCCGAACAACGCATGCTAGGCGCACTCAAGCTGTTGGGGGTAGAAGAACTCCAAGATATGATTGCTACAGATAAGGGTGCTGAAGCTACCTGCGATTTTTGTGGTGAAGTCTATCAGGTAAGTGAGGATCGACTCTCTCAACTAGTTGGCGAATTGGTGAGTGGATAGTGTCGAGCCGCCAAAATCTTACGACTGAGCCTGCGATAGTTTCAGTTGGATTGCAACCGCTTGAGTTTGCGCAAAGAACGCATCTACCAGCGGTTTGCCAAACTGCATCAACGTTTCCACAACCGCGCTCCCCGCTGTTTCTGGTATACCTGCATCAAAAGGTGGCTTAGGGTGATATTCCATCATCAGTTGGGTCATTTTTGCCACATCCTCGCCACAGAGTAATCCCACCAGAGTTAACCCAAAGTCAATGCCTGATGTCACCCCAGCTCCAGTAATCCGATTCCTATCGATTACAACCCGCTGGTTAATTGCTTCGACTCCCAGTATTGATAGTTGCTCGCGAAATGCCCAATGACAGGTAGCTTTGTAACCCTGTAATAAGCCAGCCGCAGCCAAAATTAGCGACCCCGTGCATACACTAGTCACATACTGGGCTGTTTGAGCCTGCTGTTTCAAAAAGTTTAGGATTTCTGGATCTTGCATGATTTCGATTTGGCCGATGCCACCACCAGGAACGCAAATTACATCTAAGGGTGGGCAATTTGCCAGTGTGACTGTTGGCGTAATAATCAAACCTTCATTACTATTGATCGAATCTAATGTTTTCCAGACCAGATGTACCTGTATATTTGGTGGGAATGAGAGAACTTGATACGCCGCCATTACGTCCAGTTGGACGACACCAGGATAAACCAAAAAGCCAATGTGCAGTGGAGTCATATTTTTGCCGCGCTAAAATTTTCGATCTTGGCACGATCGTAGACCGAGAGTTTAAACTTGGATAGTCCTCAAGTGGGTATACTTTCAGCATTATTATGGTCTATTCCCTACATTCTTTATTTCGATCGCTCTCCACCGCTTCTACTGAGCAATCCTTGCGCTCGAGATTTATGGATGGAATAAGTGAATCTTTTAGGGTGCAACGGTGGGGAATTTATCTTTTGGGTGATGAAAATTACGCCGAAAGTGTTGATGTTCGAGGTGTTTCTGATGATTTTGTCGATCGATATCAGCGATTTGGTAAATCTGTCGATCCAGTACTTAATTATGTGCTCCAATATCACGCTCCTGCACATGAAGAATTAGTATTACCTCCAGGTGGTTGGAAACAGAGCGAACTCTATCAAAGATGTTGCTCTCAATATAATCACGAACATATCATGACTGGCGCGATCGTCGGAAATGGACAGTTGATTGGGACGGTTAATTTTGCACGAGTTGGAGAGCATACACCTGCATTCAACTGGAGCGATCTAGCCAACTTAGGTGCAGTTTGCAGTCATTTTTCAATAAGGTTAGCCGAGCTACGTCAACAATCGGATCTCAGTCGAGATCCGATTATTCAATGCCTCACACCTCGTGAAGTTCAGATTGCTATGCTTGTTGCCAAGGGACTAACAAATGCAGAAATTGGGTCAGAGTTATGGATTACTCAGAACTCTGTCAAACAAGCTTTAAAGAGGATGTTTAGAAAGTTAACAGTTTCCGCCAGAACGGAGATGGTTGCAAAATTAAGAGATCTATTTTGAACGTAAATAATAGAATCGAAATTACATCTATAATCATCATCAAATTCTATTGCGGCATATACTAAAATAAATAAATTACTTATTTATATTTGCAGTCGTCGATAATTAAAGCCTCATTTAAATCCGTAATTAATTTCTTTCTATTAGCATGGTACAATAAGCGAGCGATCGTCAATAATATCAATGAATCAACAACAGTGGACAGAAGTTGATAGCTATTTCTGTAATTTACTGGTGCCATCTGATGCAGCTTTAGATGCTGCGATCGAAAGTAGTGATCAAGCTGGTTTGCCTTCTCATCATGTAGCACCCAATCAAGGTAAATTACTGCAATTATTGGCGCAGGTTCAAGGCGCACGCAATATTCTCGAAATTGGCACTTTAGCGGGATATAGTACCATTTGGCTATCAC
>JBJOOY010000536.1:0-3831 GCA_046051065.1 Cyanobacteriota bacterium | reverse complement strand
CGCGTTCAAGGTTTTGGGGAAACTAGTAGCGGTGAGTTTAAACTAAAAGTTAGTAAATTAAAGTCACAATAAAATTGAATCCAAAACATGGCTGATCTCCAACTCGACGCTCGGTATTGGTGCAAGATATGAGATTTTTATGATTTACCTGACATACCCTGAAATCTCTTGAATAGACTGAGGAATGTGACTATTTTTCGATCGGCTGGACAATATCGCCAGATAATATATAAAATTGCGGGGATAAATAGATGCGATTTAGGATTTAAAAATATATATTTCAATCCAGATAAACTCCGCATTGGCATCTGCTTTTGCGAGTTACTAAAGTCATTGCACAAGACAATATTTGGAGCGATCCAAGCAGTAAATCCTGCGGCGATCGCGCGCACAACAAATTCAGAATCTGCATGATAATGCGGGCAGAATCGATGGTTGTAGTAACCAATCTGCTCGAATACCGATCGCCTAATTAAAACTCCATTACCAGGCAGAGCATCGACAGCAATTAATGACTGGGATAGGATTCGATCGGGAATTTCATGCAAAACTACATCATTATAGGCGATTTTCAAAAAGCGATCGGTACCCCAATCCGAGTACGTGCCTAACGACCATACTTTATTTGCTGGAGTGAGATAATCGATCCGACTACCTAAAATAAACAATTTATTTCGCTGGGCTAGATCGACTAACTTTTGAATATAATTGATCGCAATAATTGCATCATCATTGATAGTTAAAATAAAATCTACTTGTCGATCGAGTGCTACTTTCACGCCAGCATTTGTCGCCCCTGCCCAAAAATTCCGATCGCTCACCTGAATTAATGTCACTTGAGGAAATTTCGATCGAACTAGATCTGGTGTGCCATCGATCGAGTTAGAATCGACAACAATAACTTGCAGATCGGCATAGGTTTGGTGTTGAATTAGATCTAAGAATCTTAACAACTTAGCTTGACGATTAAATGTCGGAATTATCGCAGCAACAGTCAATCTATCGGGCATATTCAATTACAGACGCTCGTTTTCCAATCTCAATTCTATTTTATTCCTTATGCGTCAGTGTAAAATAGCTGAAATTATATGTCGTGCAAACATTGGGGAGAATTTGAATGAAAGGGATTATTCTTGCTGGTGGTTCTGGCACTAGACTATCGCCGCTGACATTGGCAATGTCTAAACAAATGATGCCAGTGTATGATAAGCCGATGATTTATTATCCGCTAGCTACGCTAATGTTGGCGGGGATCCGCGAGATATTAATTATCTCAACTCCTCACGATTTGCCGTTGTTTCAGAAGTTATTAGGGGACGGTAACGAGCTGGGGATTAAGCTGGAATATGCCCAGCAACCTTTACCGAATGGTTTGGCAGAGGCATTTATCATTGGGGAGAAGTTTATCGACAACGATCGAGTTGCCTTAATTTTAGGCGATAACATCTTTTACGGCGATCGATTGAGTAGCAAATTTCAGTCAGCAGCGGCATTAGACACTGGAGCTGTAGTCTTTGGCTACTATGTTAAAGATCCTCAGCGTTATGGCGTAATTGAATTTGACGATCGCGGACAAGCGATCGGGGTTGAAGAAAAACCCACTCATCCCAAGTCCCATTATGCAGTAACGGGGTTATATTTCTACGATCGACAGGTAGTCGAGATCGCCCATAGCATTAGCCATTCCCCCAGAGGTGAATTAGAAATTACCGACGTAAATCGCGCCTATTTGGCTGCTGGACAGCTCAAAGTCGAGCAATTTAGTCGTGGGGTTGCTTGGTTGGATACAGGTACGCCAGAAAGCCTGCTGCAAGCAGCGACGTTTGTCGAAACGATCGAACAACGACAAGGTTTAAAAATTGCCTGCATTGAGGAAGTAGCTTATCGGATGGGCTTTATCGATCGATCTCAATTATTCCAACTAGGCACCAAACTGCACAAAAGTAGTTATGGTCAGTACATTCTTAATTTATTTAACTAGCACAGCTCATACTATTGATCGACACATTGTCTGTTACGATCGACTAGTAACAAAAATCACATACCCACTGAAGTACAGAATCCAGCATGTTTGGCGTTGATATTGAGGAAGTGGTAATTATAGAACCCAAAATCTATAAAGATGAACGAGGATTTTTCTTTGAAAGTTTTAACGAACAAACTTTCGCCGATCGGATCGGCAGTTCTGTTCGCTTCGTTCAAGATAATCAATCCCTATCTCATCGCAATGTCCTCAGAGGTTTGCACTACCAAATTGAAGAGCGAGCACAGGGCAAACTAGTCCGCGCCGTCAGCGGTGAGATTTTTGATGTAGCGGTGGATATCCGTAAATCTTCACCCACATTTGGTCACTGGAAGGCCGAAATTTTGAGTGCCGAAAATTGCAAGCAACTATGGGTACCACCTGGTTTTGCACATGGTTTTCTGGTGATGTCTGATGGTGCTGAAGTACTTTACAAAATTACTGATTATTATGCTCCAGCTCACGAGCGGTGTATCCGGTGGGACGATCCAGAATTACAGATCGACTGGCCTCAAATTTGCGATCGACAACAGTTAATTATTTCCGATAAAGATCGTCACAGCAAGCTATTTTGTGATGCGGAACTATTTCTTTAAAGCGGAACTATTTCTTTAAATTAAAGTGAGGGAGTCAATGGGGGAGCGGATTTTGATTACGGGCGGAGCTGGACAGGTGGGTTCGGAGCTAACTAACCTTTTATCCCAGCGGATGGAAGTTATTTCGCTCAACCGTCAAGCTTGCGATTTGAGCGATTTGGAGCAAATAGCCCCGATCGTTAAATCTTACGCTCCTAGTGTGATTATTAATGCTGCTGCATATACAAACGTAGATCGGGCGGAAACTGAGGTAGAGTTAGTTCGATCGATCGATGGAATCGCACCAGGGATTCTGGCTGCAACAGCCAAGGAACTAGATATTCCCTTGATTCATCTTTCGACTGATTATGTTTTTGATGGACGCAACTGCACTCCTTACCAGGAGACAGATCCTACCGCTCCAACTAGCGTCTACGGGCAAGCCAAACGGGAGGGCGAATTAGCAATCGAGCGTAGCGGCGGTAAGTATCTCAATTTGCGGACAGCTTGGGTTTATGGCAGTTATGGTAAAAGTAATTTCGTCAAGACAATGCTGCGGCTCGGTAGCACTCGTACAGAAATTCGAGTGGTAGCGGATCAAATTGGTACCCCAACTTGGGCAAAAACGATTGCCACGACGATCGATCGATTATTGCCCGAATTAACTTTAGGTGAAATAGCATCGGGAACTTATCATCTGACCAATAGTGGTGTTGCTAGTTGGTACGATTTTGCTATAGCAATTTTCGATCGAGCAAGTAGTCTGGGTTTTCCACTAAAAGTTGAGAATGTCATCCCGATTACTACGGCTGAATATCCGACCCCAGCAGTTCGTCCTAGCTATTCTGTACTCTCCAATCAAAAGTTGATTAAAGTACTACATGACACTCTTCCCCACTGGCAACAGGATCTTGCCCGGATGCTACAGGAACTATCTATTACAGATCTAGCGCCATAACCCATATAGGCAAAGTTATCAGATCGAGCTATGCTGTACCAAAGGGTTTGAAAGTCACCCTGCTCGATTTTCGTCTATGACAAGTATGAAATATTCAACAATTCTCGTAACTGGTGGGGCTGGATTTATCGGTTCTAACTTTGTCCATTCCCTGCGGAGTAGGAGTAGCGTTAAGATTATTAATCTCGATAAGCTGACTTATGCTGGTAATTTAGTCACGCTGGCAGGGTTAGAGACAGATCCACAGCATATCTTTATTCAAGGCGATATTGGCG
>JBJOOY010000535.1:0-5191 GCA_046051065.1 Cyanobacteriota bacterium | reverse complement strand
TTTCCATCCGAGCAACTACTGTCGATTGGCAAACAGGCGATAGAAAAATGGATTGAGAATACCTTGGAAATAATTACTCAAAACCATAGTGAAGATTTCATACTTCAAGCTAAAACTCAATTAGAGCAGGCAATGAAGCAAATTAATCGCGTACATTCAGTGACGATAGTACTCATCGATCTTCAAGGAACAGGACTTGCTGATAACTTCTATGATTCATGGCTAGAATTTGTTGACAGAGAACAAGTAGGTAACATTAGAAATTGGCTGTCTTTAGAAGGAATTTATTTGGAGGACTAAACCTCACGGATTAAGCGAGACTCATACCGAACAATCAACCAAAACCTCGACCTTGTAGAATGAAAAGCTCTGTTAAAATTCGGCATACTTCTCCAGACGATTACACATCGATCATTACCGTTCTTGATGAATGGTTAGGATTCAAAATCAAGTTAGGATAGCGGATTGGCGATATTGCCTTTTTTAAATCCGCGCCATAAACTCATCTAACTTAGCCCGAATTGTCTGAATATCTTGCCACATCAACCACTTAGGCTTACCAACTGCTGGATCGGGATTGCGTAATAAATATGCAGGGTGAAAAATTGGCATACACCATCGACCTTCCCACTCGATCCAAGTCCCACGAATTTTGGTAATTCCGTCTTTTTTTCCAGTAATTGCGCGTACCGCAGTCGCCCCTGTGAGTAAAATAATCTGCGGATCTACCAACCGAATTTGTTCTAATAAATACGGTTTACAAGCGGCAACTTCTGTGGGAGTAGGAACGCGATTTTCGGGCGGGCGACACCGGACGACATTGCAAATATATATATCATGATCGACAGTTAGTTTAACTGAAGCGAGAATTTTTTCTAACAATTGACCCGATCGACCAACAAATGGTAAACCCTGTTCGTCCTCATTTTGACCTGGCCCTTCCCCAATGATCAAGATTGATGCACTTTCGTTTCCTCTTCCTACCACTGGGTTAATTCGAGTATTGCCTAGTTCGCAGCGATGACAAATCTGGCAATGGCTGGCAAGTTGACTGATACTGTTATATGTTCCAGATGGAATTGGTATGCTACTAAGCGTGGGAATTAGCTCAAAATTACTAACTGAACTAGCGGCGGGTTGACTAAATAGGCTTAATTGGTCTTCTGAGGACATCATGCGATCGACTCAAACTATAAAATTAAAGAATAATACTGAATTTAAGCTAACAAAAACCGCTCCAAGATAACTTAGACAAGATTTGTAGTTCTTTACCTCTTTTTTATGATGCAGTTTAGTGACTTGCGCCGTTTTAATCTAGATACCTTGATTGTGCTCAAAGGTGTCCTGTCATTGGTGAAAGATCCCACCCAAACCGGGTCTGTCTATGATATCGAAGATGGCATGAAGCATAGCGAAGCAATGGCAGTTGCTACCAAACATATGCTAGCAGAGCCTGGAGTAATGGCACTAGCCCAGGAAAAATACTTGGCACCTCTGCCAGATATCCCACAGTTATTACAATGTCCTGTTGGTTCGCTCGGACATGCCTATGCTACTTATATTAATACCTCTGGTTTCGATCCGGCCTTTTATCGATCGATATCGATCGATGATGATACTAGCTATTTATTACTCCGCTTGCGGCAGACTCACGATATCTGGCATGTAGTGACGGGTTTCTCCACAGATGTACCTGGAGAGCTAGGTCTTAAAGCGTTTGAATTAGCCCAAACCCGCCGCACAATGGCCGGAATTTTAATAGCTGGTGGTTTTCTTAAATGCTTGCTTCAGACACCCACAGAACTCGATTTACTGCTCGATCGAATTGCGCGGGGATATCGCATGGGTAGTCAGGCTAAATCTTTATTAGCTCAAAAATGGGAACAAGATTGGGCTAAATCTCTAACCGAATGGCGATCGGAATTAGGACTGGCTACCAATAGTTAATCTAACAAGTTCTGGATCTGAGGATTATTTGTTTGAGGATCGCAAGCAATCGATTTTAATCTTAGTTTGCCGAACTATATATTTAGGATTCGATATCTTCCACGAATTTTGGTACAGCAGCAGTCAATACCTCATGCCCAGTCGCGGTAACCAAGACATCATCCTCGATTCTTACGCCGATGCCTTTCCAGCAATCATCGATTTTCGGTTGTCCTTCAGCAGGTTCGATGTCAGGGGAGATATAAATGCCAGGTTCGACGGTGATGACGTTGCCCGGTTGGAATTGGTACCAGGTTTCGGCACCGTGCATATAAGTTCCGACATCGTGAACGTCTAAGCCAAGCCAGTGTCCGGTACCGTGCATGTAGAAATTTTTGTATTTTCCTTCTTCAATTAGGGTGGAAACATCGCCAGCGAGCAGTCCGAGTTGAACTAAACCTTCGGTGATGATTTGGACAGAGGTGTGGTGGAAGTCTTTCCAGGTGGTGCCGGGTTTGACTTGTTCGATCGAGGCCATTTGGGCATCAAGGACTAGTTCGTAGATGATTTTCTGTTCGGTGGTAAATTTACCGTTGACGGGGAAGGTGCGGGTGATATCGGAGTTGTAATAACCGACGGAGCAGCCTGCGTCGATCAGCAGGAGATCGCCGTCTTTGAGTTCGCTATTATTTTCGATGTAGTGGAGGATGCAAGCATTGGCACCTGTAGCGACGATCGAGGGGTATGCTACGCCCATTGCGCCATTTTTGGTGAAAATGTATTCGATTTCGGCGGCGATTTGGTATTCGTTGATGCCTGGTTTGGCAAATTGACGGGCGTGGTTATGCGCGATCGCCCCAATTTCAGCCGCTTTGCGCATTAGTTCCAATTCCGCTGCACTTTTAATCATCCGCAGCGGGTGCAGTGTGAGGAAGGGATCTTCGATCGAAATTGGCCCTGTACCGCGCTTACCATAGGACTGGAGGAGGCGTTGCCAGTGGTTGACTACTTTATCGTTGAGGGATTTATCTCGCCCCATGTGATAGTAGATTTTGTTGGATTTTTCTAAATATTGGGGGAGTTTTTCGTCGAGTTCGCTAATTAAATATGCTTCGTCTGCGCCATATTGAGCCTTGGCTGCTTCGATACCGACGCGATAGCCTGTCCAAATTTCTTTTTCCCGTTCTTTGGGTTGGACGAAGAGGATGAATTTGTGTTCTTCGTGGTGGGGCGCGATGACGATGACGGCGTGGGGTTCGTTAAATCCAGTCAGGTAGTAGAAGTCGCTATCTTGACGATAGAGATATTCGACATCATTATGCATGACAGCCATTGGTGCGCTACCGACGATCGCGGTACCATTCCCAATTTTGGACATGAACTGTTCTCGACGTTGGCGGTATTCTGCTTGCATTGGCTCTAGTCTTTGTTGTAAGGCGATCGTGTGGGTATCTTTACTATAACCTAGCCTTACTCACCCAGACACATGCGTCCTGCCCGATCGAGCACCTCTACCTCTCCCTTGTCGGAGCCTCTGCGCGAGCAGAGGATGGAAATTTAAGCTCGGGCTAATATTTGGAATTAGAGATTGCAGTAAGAAATCAAGGATTAGCTGGGAAATCCCAGAACATTCTTACTACGCCACCAATTGATGATTAGAATTAGCCCCTCAACAATAGTTCTAAAGAAAAACTCTTGATTACTAACTCTTGTTGATAGTCCATCGATTTTAGTATCAAGGTTAGTAATTTTACCGCTAAATTTTTCATCAAGGCTAGTAATTTTACCGCTGAGTTCAGGTTGACCTAGCTTTAATTCATTGATGCCTTGCTCCATTCATTCAAGGCGTTGGTCAATCTTGGTGAATATATCTTTGAGATCGGTTTCAATGGTTAGTGACATGATGTTATCCTAGTAATGATATTGAATTTAATTAGTCTTAAGAAATCCCAGTAAATAGCATTACTGGGATTTCTCCATTTTACCTAATTACGAGCGGTTGCTACCTCGCACCAAGTGCTTTGAGGTAGATCCAAAACGCTCGACCCCAACCGCTCAACTTCAGGAAGGTGTTGGTAGTTGTTTCTCGATCGATCTGCCTTGTGTTCCTAGGGAATTAGCTATTCCCGCATCGATCGAACAACTTTTAGCTAACAAGCTGAAATAATTACTAGTCTCAGCCCCAGCTCAATCTAACTCACGTTGGTTACCATCTCCTGTTTATGCCATTTACATCCCCCACTTCTGCCACTCCTTTGCCACAGATCCTTGGCTATCTCCTGGTTGAAGAAATTTATGTGGGCGATCTCACGGCGGTCTATCGAGCTATAGCCCAGAGCGATAACAGGTCGGCAATCGTCACAATATTGCGTTCGGACTCTCCTCCATGTGACGATTTATTACAGTTTCGCCATCAATACACGATCGTCAAAAATCTCAATTTGTCTGGTGTAGCACTATTAGAGCTGCTGACGGGCGAATTACCGTTTCAAGCTGACGCTCCTGGCGAGCTAATCCAGGCTCAGATTGTCCGATCGCCTGCGCTCGTCAGTGTCCTCAATCCCGATGTTCCAGACATGGTTGCGGCAATTGTGGCTAAATTAGTGGCTAAAAATCCCGAGGATCGGTATCAAACTGCCTTGGGATTGCAACACGATCTCAACATTTGCATCGATCGATGGTCGGCGACGGGTAAAATCGATCGATTTGAGTTAGGATTGCCAGATCTCAGCGATCAATTGTCGATTGATTGCCTCAATCAGTCTAAGTCCGATCTGATTGCTGCCGAGCGCTGTCGAGTTCTGGGAGATCGCCTGAACGCGATCGAGTTATACGATCGATCGATTTCTGGAGCGATCGCCGATGCAGATCTTCAGCAAGCAGCTACGAGCAACGAGCTGGCTGCTCGATTTTACTTAGGCTGGGGTAAGGAAAAAATTGCCACAGTTTATCTCCAAGAAGCTTACGCTTATTTTGCCCGTTGTGGGGCGATCTCTAAAACTGAAGATTTAAAAAACTGCTACCCTCATTTCCTTGCGCCCATTTCACCCCCACAGCAACCATTCGATCGTCTCTCTCATCCGACCGCAATTGTCGATCCCGCGCAGAGTTATCTATCCGCCTCAGCTAGCGCCGAGCTTCAGCCTCAGGTGCGAGGGTCGAGTTATGTTGACCTGGCAGCGGTCTGGGAATTCGATCAAGTTTTAGCTAATAACATTCCTGGAGTCATTTATAAGTTTCGAGTTGACACAAACGAGCAGATTTC
>JBJOOY010000534.1:0-4695 GCA_046051065.1 Cyanobacteriota bacterium | reverse complement strand
ACAAAAATGTATGGGCTACAAATTATCATCGCTTAACTATAATTTAGCTATCATGTTGAATTTTAACAGACAACATTTTATCGCCACCTTTAATTGCATTAACGACATCCATATCTTCGGTTTGACCGAATACAGTATGCACGCCATCTAAATGTGACTGGGGAGAATGGCAGATAAAAAATTGACTGCCACCAGTATTTTTACCTGCATGTGCCATCGACATAGTGCCAGCTTTGTGCAGATTAGGATTGATCTCACAGTCAATTTTATAACCTGGGCCACCAGTACCTTGTCCATTCGGACAGCCACCTTGAATCATGAAGTTGGGAATGACTCGGTGGAAGATCAAGCCATCATAAAAGCCTTTCTCTGCCAAATCGACAAAGTTCTTCACCGTCTTGGGAGCATCAGCATCAAAAAATTTGATATTAATAGTTCCTTTTTCAGTTTCGATAGTTGCACGAGTCATCGTTAATTTTGAAATGAATGAGTATGAGGTTATTTTAACTCGCTGACGATCTTAACTGCCAGAATGCCATAAATCTCTGTTCGATGCCCATGCGATTACATGATACCAAATCCGATTTGCACAACCTACTATTGCCCTCACCCCCAACCCCTCTCCCAAGCTTGGGAGCGGCTCGCGCACGCCTTTGTTTCCCGACGGTTTAGCGAGACAAGACAGAGGGGAGCCAGAGCCGCAGGTGAAGGCAGGATGCGAAGCTTCCGGGTGAGGGCAGCCTCGGTTTCCGATCGCAAAAGAAGGGTTTGTGAAGTGGATGTGGTATGAGTTCGCGATCGACTACGATACACTCAGCATCACGCTTGAGTCAGATCGATAACTTAGTCTAGCAGCTGTTTGGGTGGATACAGTGGAGATAATGTTCGGCAGATTCTTCCCGATCGCGAACTCACGTTACAATAACGTTGAGAGAGTAGGTGAGGTGGTTGCGATTTCGCTAGTCGAATTCGAGGAAAGTCCGGGCTTCCGAAAGACCAAACTTGCTGGGTAATGCCCAGTGCGCGCGAGCGTGAGGATAGTGCCACAGAAAAATACCGCCAGAATTAGTGACTAGTGACTAGTGACTAGTGACTAGTGGCTAGCCACTTCCAATGGTAAGGGTGCAAAGGTGCGGTAAGAGCGCACCAGCAGTATCGAGAGGTGCTGGCTCGGTAAACCCCGGTTGGAAGCAAGGCAGGAGCGATGGTTGGTCTTTTCCCAGTTCCGTTTAGATCCGCTTGAGGTACTTGGTAACAAGCTATCCAGATAGATAACCGCCGTCTCGCAAGAGATAACAAAACCCGGCTTACGTTCCGACTCTCTCTTTTTTTGTTTCAGATAGATATTTCAGATGCACTCGCAGCGACGGTTGAGATTAGGACGGTTGATCGATCGGTTAGGATTACCGATCGATACTCAGGTAAACTGGTCGTTGCTAGATATGGCCTTGACTCACCCGACGATGGGGTTACCTAACTACGAGCAGTTAGAATTTATTGGCGATTCAGTCGTGCGGTTGGCTGCTTCGGAATTTTTATGGGAGACTTATCCCGATAAATCTGTGGGTGATTTTTCGGCAATTCGGAAAGTACTGGTTAGCGATCGAATTTTAGCTCAAATCGCCGATAGTTATGGATTCGATCGATATCTCGTCTTGGCGGCTTCAGCGATTGGCGACCCTTCTGGACAAGTCTCCCGGCTGGCTGATGCCTTCGAAGCAGTCTTAGCTGCTTTATACTTGACGACTAATAATCTCCAATTAGTCCGTCCCTGGTTAGATCCGCATTTTCAAAGGCTAACGACAGAAATTCTCCAAGATCCCGCGCGGCAAAATTATAAGGATGCACTCCAGGAATGGACGCAGGCACATTATAAGGCTCTACCAGAATATCGCGTACGCGAGAATACCGAGACAAAGCTCGGTACAGTTGCAGAACATCGATTGCAAAGATTTATCGCTGAAGTCTGGTTTCGCGATCGACATTTAGGCACGGGGATCGGACAGTCAAAGAAAGCTGCCGAGCAAGCTGCGGCTAAAGTTGCTTTTACCCAATTAACACTCGAAAAAGTCAGTCGCTAGCAATCCTTCGATAGTTTCTAAAGATCGAAATAGTGAAATTATTGTCCCAACAGCCAGCTAAATACCAGCGACGATATTTGCCGATCTTGTCGTTGTTACTTTTATGGCTGTCGATCGAGACAATCGCCCATTTGGGCGCAGAAATATTGTGGTTTGCGGAAGTTGGTTATCTGCCCATGTACTTGCTCCGGCTCGCTACGCAAGGATGGTTGGGATTTGGGATCTTTGCCATTGCCACGAGCTATTTGTGGGGTAATCTATCACTAGCTCAACGGTTAAAATCTCCTCACCCGATAGCCGACAAAAATCTCTCGCCAGCTACTAACTATTCTGTTCGGGTTGATTCAGAACTTCAACGCATTCCCACAGTCTTAAAGCTGCGCTGGCTGTTGCCTGTGACGCTAAGTTTGAGTCTATCGATCGGGATAATTTTAGTTCATTATCTGCGTGTCGCGATCGGTCGAGGAGATATCGCTCCTAACTTGCCAAATCTAGCCCCACCCTCACCAGTTTTATTGAGGCTAGAAGAGATCGTCGGCTCTTTAATTCCATTCGCGATCGAACATACCTGGATTGTGGCTGTGATGATGGTGCTGACGATCGTCATTCTCCTGTATCCACAATTATTACTCCGATCGATCTCAATTGTCTTGAGTATCGCGATCGCTTGGGTAGGTTCGCAGCAATGGATGCAAGTATTGCCCTACTTCCAGGCTACCCCATTCCAGCATAACGATCCTGTTTTCGATCGAGATATTAGCGATTACGTATTCGGCTTACCAGTTGCCGAACTAGTAGAATTTGGGCTGATGGGTATTTGTCTATATGGGCTAATTGCTGTCATCCTGACTTACATCCTATCTGGCGGTAGTCTCAGTCAGGGCAAATTTCTGGGCTTTGCTCGCGCCCAGCAACGCCATTTATGCGGGTTGGGGGGTGTGTTGATGTTAGGAGTGGGATTTAGCTACTGGGTTAGCTCCTATGAATTGCTCTATTCAACGCGGGGCGTATCTTATGGGGCTAGTTATACAGATATAAATATTCAGTTACCAGTCGATCGAATATTGAGTGGATTAGCTGTAGCGATCGCTGGATACTTAGTTTGGAGCGCGATTTACTATCCGCGCCAACTAGTCAAACGTCAACCCATTTTAGTTATTTTAGGACTATACCTGGGATTGGCGATAGTCACTAGCACTATTTTACCATCGATCTTTCAGGCGCTAGTAGTGCAGCCCAATGAATTAGCCCGAGAAACACCATACATTCGCCGGACGATTGAAATGACCCGACAGGCGTTTGGATTGGCTGATATTGAAGCCAGTACTTTCAATCCCCAAGCCAATCTCACACTGCAAAAGATTCAAGCTAACGATCTGACTATTCGGAATATTCGCCTGTGGGACGAACAACCGCTGCTAGCTACCAATCGTCAACTTCAGCAGATTCGGCCATATTATCGCTTTCCAGATGCAGATATCGATCGATATAGTTTGGCTGCTCCAGCGAGCGATGTTGAAGGGAGTGGGGATAATTTGCCACCAAGTGCAATTCAGACACAACAGCAAGTACTAATTGCAGCGCGGGAGCTAGATTATGCCTCGGTGCCCAAACAGGCGCAAACTTGGGTAAACGAACATCTGATTTATACTCACGGGTACGGTTTTACGCTCAGTCCTGTCAATCGGGTAGCTCCAGGTGGATTGCCTGAATATTTTGTTAAAGATATTGGGATGAATGCACAGAGCCATCTGAATACTTCTAGTGATGCGGTGCGAGCAAATATTCCGATCGAACAACCACGAATTTATTATGGGGAAAACGCTAACACCTACATCATGACTGGGACTAAGGTGAAGGAATTAGATTATCCCAGTGGGAATGCAAATGTCTACAACATTTATGATGGGCGCGGGGGAATTAAGTTAGATTCACTGTGGCGGAGACTCCTATTTGCTAAATATTTAAATGACTGGCGGATGGTGCTAACGCCAGAATTTTTGCCAGAAACTAAACTTTTATTCCGCCGGAATATCGATCGGCGAATTCGATCGATCGCCCCATTTTTAAGATTCGATCGCGATCCTTATTTAGTTGCTACAGATGCGAGCAAAAACGATCGAGATCCCAGTTATTTATATTGGATCGTCGATGCTTATACCACGAGCGATCGCTATCCCTATGCCGATATCGGTCAGGAAGGCATCAATTATATCCGTAACTCAGTCAAGGTGGTGATCGATGCTTATCATGGCTCAGTGAGCTTTTATATTGCCGATCCGCGCGATCCGATCGTCACCACTTGGGCAAAGATTTTCCCCACTCTCTTTAAACCATTGAGTGCGATGCCTGCCAATCTGCGGCAACATCTTCGCTATCCTGAAGACATCTTCAGAATTCAATCGGAGCGGTTAATCGCTTACCACATGACCGATCCACAGGTATTTTACAACCAAGAAGATCGCTGGCAAGTTCCAACCGAAGTTTACGGTGATAAACCCAAGGTAGTGGAGCCATATTATTTGATTACCAGCCTACCCACTATCCCGATCCCCGAATTTACGCTCCTCCTCCCTTATACACCCGATCGACGGTCAAATTTGGTCGCCTGGTT
>JBJOOY010000533.1:0-7238 GCA_046051065.1 Cyanobacteriota bacterium | reverse complement strand
CGCGAAATAGTTCCCGATGAAAGGGATCGAAAATTGCCCCTACTGTAGGTACCCCATTAATTAATAAACCGATCGAAGCCGCCGAAAATGGATACTGATGTGCATAATTAGTCGTACCATCCAGCGGATCGATCGCCCACAAATATTCAGCATCTAAATCCCCAAACTGACCGGATTCCTCGGCTAAAATTGAGTGCTTGGGAAAATGTTGCCGAATTACCGCTAAAATCGCTGCTTCAGCTTGCTTGTCAGCCTCAGTCACTAAATCACCTGGACGACCTTTTTCGACGATTGATTCTAATTTACCCCAACAAGCTTGTAAGACCTGCCCTGCTGCCAATGCTGCTGTTGATGCGACATCTAAATAAGTAGCCAGTCGCTCGCTCGATCGAAGTTGCGGTGAGTTCATTAGCGCGGATAAAAATTTATAAATATATACAGTTGCTGTTGATTGTACCTCGATCGAGTTCGCCCCGGCTGCTGAAGGGAGAGGGTTACGCATCGCTGTTCGGTCAACTTTACAAACTCGATCGAATCACTACGATCGCGAGTTTTTCGGTAAAATAGTTAACAAAGTTATCACTTATAAACTCGATCCTTATGAACTTAGTAGAAACAAATGACCTTAATAACTCGTTAGAACCCAAGCAACCCAACGATAAAACGCTGGAAGCGATGAAGAATTTTTCGGAAACTTATGCGAAAAACACTAACACATATTTCTGTGTCGATCTTTCTGTAACTGCTGTAGTAATTAAAGGACTGGCAAAAAATAAAGAAGAGCTAGGTTCGCCCCTTTGCCCTTGTCGCCACTACGAGGACAAGGAAGCTGAGGTCAAAGCTGCATTCTGGAATTGTCCTTGTGTGCCCATGCGCGAACGCAAAGAATGTCATTGTATGTTATTTTTAACACCCGAAAATGATTTTTCTGGGACGGCGCAGGAAATCGAAATGGCCGAGATTAAAGCCGTATAATTAGTCGATTGCCGAAAGTATTCTGCGTGAAACTAATTATTTAGTACTATAAAAGATGGGGCTAGTCCGATTTAATTTGGAAGCCCAGTCAATATAATGGAAATAAGCTGTTTGTCATCTAAATATTTTGACTGAATCCCTTGCTACAAGGGTTGTAGAGGACAAAAAGAGTGTTTTAAATGTTTGACAGCTTATGCTAGGTTTTGGGGACTAGGAGAGATTGAGGCTGATAATCGCGACAATCGATCGCTTGTTCCGAGCCAGCTAGGTGTGGATTAACAGTACATTTCAAATAACAACTATTAGTAAAATATCCACATTTGGAACAAGGAACTTGATGTAGGCGTTTAATATATCTAAATACGGTCTTCGAGTCCTGGATAATATTCCAGCAAGCGATCGATACCAGGCCCCAAGCTAGCCCACAACAGACGATCGTCATTAGCCAATTAAACTCTGCACGCATAAGTTTGGTAGAATAATGTTGATGGTTTCAATTTTTGCCAATAATACCGAGCGAGCAATAAATTTTAGGTTCCCCGATCATCCTAGTAGAGATCACCTAAATTAACGTCAGTTCGATGGGGGATAGGAACGATATCAACAGCCTCCAAATTATTCGATCGCGGCAACAACTACAGTAATATTATCGCTACCACCATGCTCTTTAGCCGCATCGATTAAAGCTTGAGCGGCTTGTTCGAGCGTTGCTGATTTAAGGTGGGTCGCAATTTCATCGTGAGGGACTTCTTCGGTCAAGCCATCGCTACACAGCAAAATGAGATCGCCAGAAGTGATGTCTTGAGTTTGGATATTAATCTGACGTAAATCGCGACGACCCAAACAATGGGATAAAACGTGGCGGAGGGGATGACTTTTAGCTTCCTCTGCATTCAGTTGACCCAATTTCATCGCTCTAGCTACCCAAGTATCATCTTCAGTAATTGCGTCTAGCTTATCACCGCGCAGACGATAGAGCCGTGAATCACCGACATGAGCAGACCAGACCAAATCGTCTCGAAACAAGATTAGCACTACTGTGGTGCCCATATCGCTGCGTTGAGTATTTTGCTCTTGGTCGGCAATGATAGCATCATTGGCGGCCATTAGTGCTTGCACCAATAGATTTTTGGGATCGGGTTCGCTCGTCCAATGTCGATCGAGATAGGTATGCGCAGTCTCGATCGCGATCCGACTGGCTTCTTCTCCTCCAGCATGACCGCCCATTCCATCGGCGACTATAAAAAATCGTCCATCAGGATCGATATAATATGCATCTTGATTGGCACTACGTACCACACCTTTATCTGAGAGACCTGCGAACAGCGATTTCATAATCTAATGCCTGTACCGATTAATAATCCAAATTTTAAGTATACACACAGAAAGGGAGTTGAAATTTTCGTCTGGATGTAGTGATTGTCTCGCTACTAAGGCAAAGGCTGAGTCGAACGACTAATTTTACTAAGACCCACATCTTGCATCAGTACCTATTAACTAATCAATTGATGACTAAAACTGTTTTGATGCAAGATGTGAAAAGACAAATTTTAACCTAAGGCATCGCTGTGTAACTGCTAGCGTTAACAAAGCGATCGAACTTAGTGATATGTTGAATATCTCCATCATTACATCATAGCCAAATAAGGTCTCACCGATCGCATTTAAGACATTCGATCTTGACGATTTAATTTCCGCATCTGCTGAAACCAAATGACAAATATTACAACAGCGATCGCACCAACAATACCAGCAGCGATCGCGTATTGAGTAACAAATAGCATCGTAGCAGACAATGTAAAAGTAGCAACCAAGATTGCGTAATTTGTATTTTGTTGCATAGCGCTAAGTCGGCGTAAATACCGATCTGTTTCGCTAGAACGCACTCTGACTCGGAGATCGCCGCGCTCTAGTTTATCGATCGTATCTTCGATCCGGCGGGGTAATCCTAGTGCTGAAGTCCCTACCTGGGCGGCTTGTCTGCCGATTTCGGCGAGGAAGGCATTAGGATCTGAGGTACCATTACCGTTACTGTTCATAATTTGGAAAGCGAAGGGTTGAGCTGCTGCCATAAAATTAAAATCGGGGTCTAGTCCCTTGCCTACACCTTCGATCGTCGAAAATGCTCGCATGACAAAGGTAAAGGTAGCCGGAAACCGGAAGGGTTGACCGTAGGCAATATCATAGAGATCGTCAGTAATTTGGGCGATCGATTGACCTTCGATCGGTTGGTCGAGGAAGTTATCTAACAGATACTGGATCGAGCGACGAATCGGGTCGGTGTCTGCATCTGCGGCGACCGCTCCCAGTGCAACTAGCCCATTGACAACTCGATCTGCATTGCGTCCGGCGATCGCGAGCAGGGTATCCATCAGTTTAGCTTTGGTACCGGGGGCAATTCGGCCCATCATCCCAAAATCATAAAAGATTAAAGCTCCAGTTGTGGGAGCGACGGCGACATTACCAGGATGCGGATCGGCGTGAAAAAAGCCATCAGTGAGTAATTGCTGAAGATATGCTGTGGCACTCTGACGGGCGATCGTCTGTCGATCGAGTCCAGCCACTGCTAATCCTTCATAATCACTGATTTTAATCCCTGGTAGGTACTCTAATGTCAACGTCCGCATCGAAGAATAGCGCCAGTAAACGCGAGGTACCATGACCCAATCTTGCGATCGAAAGTTGCGGCGGAAAGTATCGGCATTTTGCCCTTCACTGATATAATCCGTCTCTTCCCACAAAATTCGACAACACTCATCGTAAATACCGACCCAATCGCGTCCGTTACCACCCCATTTAGGATGATGTTGGAAGTATTTAGCAATTCCGCGCAAAATGTCGAGATCGATCGTAAATAACTTTTGTAATCCAGGTCGTTGGACTTTGACAACCACTTCTTCGCCAGTATACAGTTTCGCCAGATGCACCTGACCTAAACTCGCCGCCGCCAGCGGAATCGGATCGAAACTATCAAATAGTTCGGGAATAGTTTTGCCCAAATCTTGGGCGATAATTTCTTCGGCCTGGACATAACTAAAGGCTGGTACCCGATCTTGTAACTTAGAAAGTTCTTCAACGTATTCCACCGGGAATAAATCTGCCCGCGTGGAAAATAGCTGCCCTAATTTGATAAAAGTGGGGCCTAATTCCAAAAACGTATCCCGGATCCAAATTGCTTGTTTCCGCTTTTTAGCAGACTGTTTTGCCTCAGTGTAGCCGCTAGTGTAACTCCACTTCTTGCCATCGAGCCAGGAACCACTGAGGAAGGTCAGGAAAAATAACCAAATATCAAACGTCCGTCGCCGTTTGGAGTAGTTATTTCGATTCCACCGATATGTACGGTCGTTATTAAACTGATAATTTGTCGTAATTTGCGGCATGGAACTAATAGACGACCCTGACACAGCAGTCTCTGGTGGTAAGGACAAGCGATCGATCGATCTCGGTGGCATAGAAGTTTCGGGAATAGCAGTCACGGTGAATTATGAGTTATGAATTATGAATTGGCAATCTCGATCTATCCCCTATCCTCTGTCATGTCTCGCAAATCCTCGGGGAACCCATAGAGAAGCAAAGCGAGGTGTGTAGTCGCACACAGAAAGCTATCCCCTATTCCTATCCCTGGTTGCGATACCGTTGAATTTCAGCTCGGAGTCTGGCGATTTCGGCTCTGAGATCGTCGATTGTTTCTTGGACATCGATCGACTGTCCATTGACATTTACTGTAGTATTTTCGCTAGCATTAGCTGTTTCGCGAGCGGCGCGATCGAGTACTTCTTGGGTAAACTGATGCAATTTCTCGCCTTGTTCGGCATTGACCTTGCCAATTTCGCTCAGGGTGTAGGTCAAAGTCTCGCCTAGTTTTTCATTGAGAGATTGTGCGAGGGCACGACCGACAAAAAAACTATTCAGTACGGGATTCGTCATAGATGGCTACGCTTAAATGTGCTTCCGTAAAGAATTATAACGCGATGAAGATGGCTGTTGGGGCTGGAATACCGATCCGGCGATCGGATAAGCTGGTTAAATCGCCAGCTAGATAAGCTTGCAATCGCTCAATTGACCCTAAATGAATTGCTATGTGGCACCAATTCTACAGATTCATATCAGAGAATATTGGTCTTGGGATGCGATGATCGGATGAATGCTATGGGCGGTGAGGAATGGAATCCCATTGAACATCGCCTTTTCAGCTTTATTTCTCTCAATTGGGCAGGCATTCCTCATTGATCGAGTTTACGCCTCGATCGATCGCATATTCTAGGGCTTGCTGAAAAAGCTGTTGGCGATTGACTTCTGTTACCACTAATAACATCCTGTGATACCTTCTGCTTAACCCTTTGAGTCCAACATCACTAACTATCTTCTCAATCGATCTACTATCGCAGTTTCAACCATCTAACGACGAAAATATCATTCACTTTGAACCACCTCTTAGCGATCCGAAGTGCGGCGAACTCGACCGACAGTAACAAGCATATCCACCAGCATATCCAGTGCCAGATCTTTAGCAGGACAGATACGTCCGGCACTACGATCGCCTACAGAGTTGAATCCCATATGAAAAGGGCAAAGATGTTCACGATCGGCATTGAATTCGTAGGTAGTCGCGCCCCAGAAACCCTCATTTAATAGCCCCAAACTCAGGGGAATCAGCACTTTGGTACCGATCGGAAATGTCTGCTCCTTGCCTGCTACCTCAACTGTCAATGGCTCGGTGGCAATCCGATGCGTAGCACTGACAGGTGCCCACAACCGGGAGCATTCCAGGAGAAATAGTCGCACGGACGGGAGATCGTCCAAATTGAGTCGATCCCAATCGTGAGTCAGATCGATCGTGGCGGTTTGACGATCGGGATATGCAGGCAAAGGTCGGAAGCCCATGCTCGTGTAAGCCAGATGGAGGGGGCCTTGCAAGCCCGCAATCCCCATAATCGAGGTCATTAGCTTTGCCAGCTCGCGCCGCGTCATCAGATTGTATTTCAGTCGATCTGGCTGGAAATTTGCCAACGCTGGTGAATTCTCATAAATTGTCGCTGCCTGCTCGATGAGATCGGGCAGATGGCCATGATTCCTCAAGTTCAATCGTTGCAAGATGCTGCCTACTCCTGCCATGTAATGCAATGGGCTGAATCGGACGTAGTGTAAATCGGTCAACAGGCGCATCGAGGTATCATCATCGGGGTTTAATCCAAAGATGACATAGTGCAGATATCGAATCAGAAACTGCATCAATCCTCGATGTTCATCGGTGAAGAATTTGCCGCCCCGATCGTGAGGCAGCTCTCGGTAATCTGCTGCTAATTTTGCTAGCAATCTTGTGGCAATCGAATCTCGCTGACGCGCTGCGGCAGATTCGTTGAGGAGATAATCCTGCACACATTGTCTAAATGTCTCGTGGTCGCCACTTCCGCCTGCTGCCTCATCCGAGAGCGAAAGCAGAAACAGGTTGCGTCCACCAACATCTTGATTTGGCGATCGATCGGCATCGAGAATTGTGGTACCGAGTCGCCAAGTTCGCGCCTGGGGAGAGGTGAGCGCAGTCTCCAGGGTATCAAATTCGCCCAGCACCACCTGTCCCGCACAGCAAAAGTTAGCACCTAACGCCCGTCGCTTGGAGTCGAGGTAGGTCGGTAGGTTAGCCAGCAAACCCTCTACAAAGCTAATCGGTGGGAGGAATATTTTACTCACCACCCGATCTGGATGCTGCAACGCCCATACCTGAAAATTATTTAAGACCCGATCGATCGGGTGCTCGAATAGACTAGCTCGATTCATGTTCATCAGTTAATCTCCTGAGAAGTATGGGCTCGATCGAATTTAATTTAACGTGATTTTGGGTTAAGAATCACCACCGATTTTAATTGGTGGCGGTACTAAAACGCAGCGAATATCTTTAACCCGAACTTTAGTTTAAATATTGGTGCTCTGAGGAATTTTAGATGGAAGCAGAAAATTATAATGCACTAACCGAACTTCATTTCTCGCCTTAATTTCTAACTCAATGGTGCGGAGTTTTTCTTGGAAAGCGGTTAAGATTGGCTCGACTCGATCGTCGGTGAAATATGAGTCACCATAATCGCCGAGTTTTGTGTAATATAACGAACTCAACAAATAGGTCATATTCATTTGGGTTTCGGCTTGACGCAGCGGCGGCAGTAAATCGAAGTAATTTGCCGCACTAATTCCTGCTGTTGATTTAGGAGCCGATCGATAGCCAGCCAATGGCATATTGGGCATGTAGGTCAAATACGCTGCCTGAG
>JBJOOY010000532.1:0-10530 GCA_046051065.1 Cyanobacteriota bacterium | reverse complement strand
ATGTCTTGGATTGATTTCACACTGCGGATAGCTGTGGCATTTTTGTTAGGTTCGGGGATCGGTTTAGAGCGGCAGTGGCGGCAACGAATGGCAGGTTTACGCACCAATACGTTGGTGTGTGTTGGCGCAGCTTTATTCGTAATGTTATCAGTAATGACTCCAGGTGAATCTAGCCCGACGCGGATGGCAGCTCAGGTAGTTTCAGGCATTGGGTTTCTGGCTGGTGGGGTGATTTTACGGGAAGGTTTGACTGTTCGGGGGCTCAATACTGCTGCCAGTCTTTGGTGTGCGGCGGCGATCGGTTGTTTAGCTGGCGGTGGATTATTTTTCCAAGCTTTTGTCGGTGCAATTGCCGTGTTAATTGCCAATGTGGGACTGCGCCCGATCGGTTATCGGATCGATCGAAAACCATTGAAGGGTAGGGAATTAGGCGATTTTTGCTATCGAATTCAGGTGACTTGTCAGAGCAAAAACAAAATGCGGGTGCAGGCATTGTTGTTGCAAGCGATTAGTTCTGGCAAAATGAATCTTCGATCGTTACACAGTGAAGAAATCGAAGATATGCCCGACCAAACCAGTATGGAAGCAGATTTAATTACACCAGAACGGAACGATAATTATTTAGAAGAATTAATCGCTGGCTTTAGCTTAGATCCTGGCGTAAACTCTGTCAATTGGAAAATCAGACATCAACGGGCTAAAAGTTTGATTGTCAAATACACTGCCTGAGTTAAGTCATTGTGCCATGACGATCGATTTCTTGACAACATTCAGCTACCGCAGTCTTGTCACCCATGGCGATCGCGAGAGCTTGATAAGCTTCCCAATGATTTTGAATTAGAGTTTTAGCTCGCAAAGTAGCTAAATTTTCTTGGGTGACAATTTCTTGCTGCTGCTTTCCTGATAAAAACAGTACTCCTCTCAGTTTTTGACGATCGTCACTACCACCTTCAGCTCGATCGTAAATCGAGTTTTCTGCGGCAATTCCGGCCATCCAAACAGTACAATAGTTTTGCAAAAGTTGAGCCGAAATCTCTGCTGGTGGCGGTGCAAAGCTCGTCCCTCCCTGTGCAGACTGCCCTGCTTGGAGAGATTCCCAGGCACTGAGATTGTAACCAGTAATTGGAATACCTAATAAATGGGCGACTAAAAAATGTCCGGCTTCATGATGCAAAATGCGTTGACGATATGTTGGAGATCTACTGGCGATCGTATCTATAATTAGAGTTGCAACTGTACTATTGAAAAATAAGCCATCTACAGTAGTTATAACTATAATTGCAAAAATAATCGCAATTGGAATAGTTGAAGAAACTTCGAGCAAAGGGAGGATTAAGCTAGATAAAGTCATCCCAAATACACAAATTGCAACTAAGTTTAATGAAATTTGTCTGGTTAGATTATCTGAGTTCACGATCGATCGAAGATAGACAATACACAGTTTTTTAATCGAGTTTAGGTTTATAGGTAGAAATTACTTCTAATTCCTTGAGTTGTTTGGCATCGACACTTGCAGGTGCATTTGTGAGCAAACATTTTGCTTGCTGTGTTTTGGGAAAAGCAATAACATCGCGGATCGAATCTTCTCCAGCTAATAACATGATCAATCGATCGAGTCCGTACGCAATTCCGCCGTGTGGTGGCGTACCATATTCAAAAGCTTCGAGTAAAAAGCCAAATTTATCGTTAGCTTCTTGGGGCGATAACCCGATCGCGCTAAATACTTGTTCTTGAATTTCTCGCTGATAAATTCGCACGCTACCGCCGCCGACTTCGGTACCATTGAAGATGATATCGTAAGCTTGAGCGCGAGCATTTGGCAAATCGTTAATGTCGTCAGGATGCGGGGCAGTAAATGGATGATGGAGAGCTTCAAGTCTTTTTTCATCAGCATTCCACTCGAACATCGGGAAGTCTGTCACCCATAAGAGATTGACTTTATTATCGTCAATTAAACCTAGTTCGCGCCCAATAACTAACCGCAATCGATCGAGTGTTTTATTTACCATTGCCGCATCGCCTGCGCCGAATAGTAATAAGTCTCCAGGTTGGGCACCTGTGAGGGTTAATAATTGTTGTTTGCTATCTTCAGATAATGAGTCTTTAATTGCCCCGATCGTTTCTAATTCATTATTTTCTAAGACGCGAATGTACGCTAAACCTTTTGCACCTGCTTCGGTAGCTTCTTTAAATAAATTTCCGCCTGGCTTAATTCGCACATTAGATATAGTTTTATTGCCGCCAGGAATCGGTAAAATCTTAACAATTCCACCACTAGCGATCGCGCCAGAGAATACTTTAAATTGCGAGTCTTTAAATAAGTCGGAAACATTAACTAATTTCAGATCGAAACGAGTATCGGGTTTATCACAACCGTAACTATCCATCGCTTCAGCATAAGTCATGCGGGGGAACGGACGGGCTAATTCGACACCCTTAATTTCTTTAAAGATTTGCCAAATCAACTCTTCATTTAGCTGAATAATTTCCTCCTGAGACATGAAACTCATTTCCATGTCTAACTGAGTAAACTCAGGCTGTCTGTCAGCGCGTAAATCTTCATCGCGGAAACAGCGAGCGATCTGATAATAGCGATCGAATCCCGATACCATCAATATTTGTTTGAATAACTGTGGTGACTGGGGGAGGGCAAACCATTCACCTAAATTCACACGACTGGGAAGAATAAAATCACGCGCACCTTCAGGAGTCGAACGGGTAAGCACGGGTGTCTCGATCTCGATAAAATCATGCCGATCTTCGAGAAAGCGCCGAATAGTTTTAATTACTTGGTGGCGGAGTTGGAGATTGCGACTCATCCGCTCGCGGCGCAGATCGAGATAGCGATATTTGAGGCGTAAATCTTCTCGCACCGACTCATTTTCGGTCTGTGATACTTGGAACGGTAATTGTTGGTGAACGCGGTTTAAGACTTCAATCTGTTCGGCGCAGACTTCAATTTCTCCGGTAGGAATGCCCAAGTTGAGTGATTCTCCCGGACGCTGATAAACTTGTCCGGTAATTTTGACAACGTACTCACTCCGCAGCGTTTCGGCAAGATGATAAGATGCAGGCGTGCGGATGGGATCGCACACTATCTGAACCGAGCCAGATCGATCGCGTAAATGGAGAAAAATCACCCCCCCAAGATCGCGGCGACGATCTATCCATCCGCACAGGGTAATAGTTTCGCCAATTTGTTCGGTGCGGATTGTGCCGCAATAATGGGTTCGCATATACTTTGACTAATATCTAATTCGACGATAATTTACTTAAGAGTTACTAATTTTCACCCCGAACAGCCAGGGAGAAATCCATTTCCCTTCTGATTCTAACTACTACACCCAGCGATCGACGATCTCCGCGAGGTTAGTGGCTAAATTCGATCGAGTGTGAAAAATGCCTTCTCATTATCTACCATTCCCTGTCCCCTAGATCCAAGCTGAGCGATTTGATGTTATTAAACCAAGATATTCATATTTGGGAAGTAAATCTCGATCGCGGAGCGGCTCCTCTGGAGCATCGAACTAGAGGGGAAATTAGAGCGTTGAGTGACTGCTTAACCGAGCAGGAACGACAGCGTGCGGCTAAATTTATCAATCCGCTGCATGGCGACCGCTGGATTGTCGCACGGGGATATTTACGACAGATTCTCAGTCGATATGTAAATTTGCCACCAAACCAGATCGTCTTTACTTACGGTCAACAGGGTAAACCAGAGCTTGAGGGCAACCCAATTCAGTTTAACCTATCGCATTCACACGATCGAGCTGTCTATGGCATCAGTGCCACTGATCCGATTGGCATCGATCTCGAGCAGATCCATTCCTTAGCGGCTGCGGAATTAGTCGAGCGGTTTTTTTCAGCAGCCGAACGCGCCATTTTCCACACTTTACCAGCGTCAACACAGCAAGCCGCCTTTTTCCATGCCTGGACGCAAAAAGAAGCTTATCTCAAAGCTTGTGGTACGGGACTTAGCACTTCATTAGATCTGATTGAAGTCTCGATCGATCCACACACCCCAGCGCAAATTATTTCCAGTCCTAGATCCGATCGGACTTGGCAGATTCGCAAGTTAGAATTATCCCCCGATTATGCTGGAGCCGTTGTCATTGGTGGAGAGTTTAACTCGATCGGATATTACAAACCGGATGATATCCTTCAATAAATGGTGCATTATCGCCAGGCGAGTAACGCATCCTACAAGGCAGACTTTGCAACATGAGCGACGATTTCGATCTTGCTGTGGCTAATAAAATCCCTAAAGTAGCGGTGTCATTCGATCTAAAGCTTCCTTGGACGTAATTACTGGATAAACTTCAAATTCAACCAAATCGCTCCAATTAGCAATCCATAGATCGATTAATTCCCGATCGTCTGTTTCCATCAATTGATAGCAACAGTGCATTTTCTCATCAACCCAACTAGAAATGTACATTAATCGATCGGGCGCAAGACGACCTCGATTGCAAAACCGCCGATATACTGGTATCGGATCTCCATCTTTGAAGCGTTCAACAACCATGTAAAGCATAATTAAAATCTGAACTAGCGGAATATGGGCTAAATAAGAATCGATCGCGATTTACCTCAAACTTGTATAATAGAGCTTCAATCTGGTTTAAGTGGGGAACAGCCACTTAAAGTAATGGGGAAAGCCTGGTGAAAATCCTGCACTGTCCCGCAACTGTACATCGATGCTAATTTTTGCGTCGCTAAAGTCAGAACGCCCGCCAGAGAGCATAGATTCGGTAAATTAACCTACGAGGCATTAGGTGAATCCACAACATTGTTTATTCGTATGTACCACTTGCGGTAGTAAGTGGGAAAATGGTCAGCGCGTCGGTACCAGTGAGGGGGAACGCCTCCTCCAACAGTTGCAAGCTTTGCATCAAACCTGGGATTTAGCGACAGAATTTCCGATTCAAGCGGTTGGTTGTATGAGTGCTTGTAGTCGATCGTGTGCGATTTCTTTTGCAGCGGCTGGGAAGCATACCTATTTATTTGGCGATATTCCCGTCAATCAGGTAGAAATTCCCTTGAGTAATATTTTAGATTGTGCTGCCAAATATTATCAGCATCCTACTGGTGTATTACCTTGGGCAGAACGTCCCATCCCACTCAAACAAGGCATCCTTGCCAAGATTCCCCCGCTCTCTCTCCCGGCGACTACTCATGCGGCACTATAATCGCTCTCGCCGCACCGATCTGTTTACCCAGAACCTGATCTGGATTGGTTATCATGCTTGGCAAGGCTACCTAACTGACGATCGAGGGTTAGTCGTCATTAGTAGCGATGTAGGCTCGATCGAAGATGCTGACTATCTGTGGGAAGCCAGGAGCGAGCCAAATCTCAACTTTAGATACATTCCTCAGTTGCAATTATCCTTGTACTTGGAAGAATGGCTGGTACCCGTAAAATCGATCGAGTCGATCTCATCGGCTGTCGCTAGTTATCAACCTGAAACCGAATTAGTTTTTGCGAATGAATCTGGCGTACAGCTAGATATCGGTTGGTGTCAACGTCTCAAAACTTTACCGCCAGACTGTTATCAACAAATCTGTCGGCGATGGAGTGAGTTTGAGTTAGGGGTTAGGGGATAAAGGTTAGAGAATAGGGATAAGAGTGGATGAAAGGCAGTGCCTTTTATCCACTCTTTAATTTGCCCATCTGATCGAAATAAATCGCTCGTCATCCTCTATACCCTATACCCTATACCCTATTCCCTACTCTGCTGTAGCTAATTCGTTCTCGTTACGACCGCGTTTGCGAGTGAGGAGGTTGAATAATTGAATGCCGATCGCTTTAATGAGATTACCTTCTAACTCATTAAACATGACCATGTTCATGCCAAATGCGGCATTAGCTTCATCCACCACTTCATCGCCTTTAGCTTCATCAATGGGTAAATCATTCATCGCTTGACGATATTTGTTTTTAAAAACTTTCTCGTCAGGGATTTGCGCGAACTCGTAGAATGCCATACCTTCGCCGTCTGTGAGGTTCATTGCATTCTGAGCGATTTTCTTGAGGATTTGACCGCCAGAGAGGTCGCCTAAGTAGCGGGTGTAAAGATGCGCTACCATCAGGGCAGGATCTTGGTTCGCCACTTCATGAATGCGGGCGATATATTTTTTAGTAGCTTCAGATGGAGCGACTTGATCTTTCCAGTTAGCACCATAATAGAAGGCTAAATCTTGCTCTAAAGCTGCTTTCCGATCGAGTTCGGGGAAAAAGACTTTCGATAAGATCGGATCGCTCGCATGTTTGTGCATTTCCTCTTCCATCGCCGAGTAGACGAAGTAAAGATTGGTCACGAGTTTACGGTAAGATTTTTTCTCAACAGTACCTTTGAGGAAACAGGCGATAAAACCCGTATTCTCAGCCATATTATGTGACTTTTTGGTACCCTCGCGCAATTTAGTAGCTAAATTAGAAGTCATATTAAAAATTCCGAATATAAATACCCATTAAATGGATAGCTTAAGATAATTTGATGATAACTTCCATTAAGATTTATGACTAATATTACGCCGTATTATTGGTATCAGTCGAAATGAGGCTCTAGTTGTAACCTTAGCTGTTGTCAGGATAGTAAATAGATTCAGGGTATATTCACCTAGAAAAAAATCGGTCAAAACACGATAATCACCCGATCGCTCGCGTAGTTAAAATACTACTTTAGTTAGTTGTATTCTCATAACACCCTAAATTATGAGAAAAGTCCGATTGAGATCGATCGCTAGGCATGACTCGAAATCAGCATATTTAGTCTAGCCCATCCCAAGTACTAAACTAAATTAAATTCAGGATCTGGCGATCTCAATCTTGCTTAATTGGAGCATATCCACATGAATTATATTTCCACACCAATGCAAAAAATTAGCAAAAATTATCACACTCCCCAAATTTTACGGGGTAGTTTATATTTAGTATGGGGACTTAGCTTGTCGCTATTATTGCTCGGTATTTCTGGTGTTATTGCTCAAAAACAATCGATTAAAACAGTGGGTAAAGATACCGTTCCAAGTATTTTGACAGCCCAACAGCTAAGAGATTCATTTGCAGATATAGATGCGAGTTTGGCTAATGAATTATTATTAAAACCAGGAGAAGATAGTCGGGCATTAGCTGGATTTGAAAAGAACCAAAAAAAAATTGCCGATCGATTGGTAGCTGCGGCAGAAAATATTACTTATCCAAATGAACGAGAGATCGTGCAAACTTTACAGCTCAAGAGTAGTAACTATTTCTTAAAGTTGCAAGAAGCGCGAGATGCACATAAACGGGGCGATCGAATTGGCGCATTAACAGCTTATCGCAGTGCGGCTAGTTTGATGGATCGCGAAATATTACCAAAGTCAGAAGAACTCGATCGAGTAAATTTGATCGAATTGAACGATGCTTATGGTAAACATAATTTATCTAGTATCATCTTAACTATGACGATCGCTTCAATTGGATTAATCCAAATTAGTATTTTAATTCTAATCCAAATATTTCTCTATCAGCGGATGCGCCGAATTTTCAACTTGCCATTGTTAGGTGCTACGGCGATCGCAATTTTATTCTTGGCATATACAATGAATTCGATTGTCAGTGCAACAGCCAATCTTAAAGTTGCCAAAGAAGATGCTTTTGAATCGATGCATAATCTCCGCCAAGCTCGGGCTTTATCATATATGGCAAATGCTGATGAGAGCCGCTATTTATTAGATGCTGCCGATGGAGATAAACACGATCGAGCATTTACCGAAAAAATTCAAAAGATTGTATCGATCCCACAAGGTAAATCTTTAAAAGAGGTAATTAGTAGTATTCCTCAGTCGAGGCAAGAACATAAATTCGAGCTAAGTGGATTTACAGGCTATTATGCCGAAGCATTAAAGAATATTACGTTTGAGGGAGAACTAGCGACAACAGTCGATACATTGACTAAATTAGATGAATATCTCACCATAGATGTAGAGATTCGACGACTCTATCGAAGCGGGAAAGTTGCTGAAGCGATCGCACTATGTACGGGAAATCTGCAAAGACAATCGAATTGGGCGTTCGCTCGATATCTGGTAGCAAATGAAAACGTCAGAAAAATTAATGAAGCAGTATTTAACCAAAAAATTACAGCAGGAAATAATAATTTAAACAACTTTGAAATAATTGCTGGTGTATCGATCGGCAGTATTGCCATTTTAACTTTATTTGGACTTAGACCGAGATTAGCTGAATATTTATAATCGTTTAAAATAGATAATTACAACGAATATCTGTCGATCTGATATTGATAAAAAATATTTATAACTTGGTGATGATTTTGGCACGGCAATGAATGGGTTTCATCAATCGTCCTGTCACCATGATCGTCGTTAGACGATGCACAAGCTTCGAGGCGATTGAAAATGGATATTGTGACTGCAATCGGGGATAATTTTGAGGGAGATGCAAGCACAATTTAGATCGAGTGTTTGAGCGATCGATCTAAATTTACGATCGCGTTCGCCAACAATTAATAATATTGATCGATCGTGAGTTTTGAGTCGATTGAGTAAATATGGCTGTCGTCCTAATCCAGCATATTTTAATGACTTCGCTAATCGATCGGGTTGATTTTTCAGTCGTCGCTGGATCAGAGTGGTAAAATCTGGATGTGCTTCGATACCTGTAAATAGCGATTGTCGATACCAATCGATCACAAAATCGGGAAAGTTAGTTGTTGCTAACTGTCTAATAATTCGATCGTCGCTAATAATTCTGGCATCTCTTTCAGCTACAGTTGGTAAACCTGGAGAAGTTGATTCTAAAATAACTCGATCGAATCGATCTGGAAATTCTAGTGCAAGATACAATACTAACCTACCACCAAAAGAATAACCAGTAATTGCACATTGATCGATCTTTAAACTGTCTAATAGCTGAATAATTCCAGTTGCAGTATCAATAAAATCATAACCGAGATCGTCCCCAATTACTTCAGTTTTACCGTGACCGGGTAGATCGATCGCGATACAATAAAAGTTCGATTTTAATAGCTCGATGACCTCAGCATAATCTTCACTGCTACCCATCCATCCATGTAAAAGAACGAGTGGAGGTAAGGATCGATCGCCCACTAACTTATAATGCCAATTATACATATGCCGATCGAGCAAAAACCATCCTCAGTGTATCTCTGTCTTGATTCGCTTTTTACGTCGGGAAACCCGACGAGCGCGAATCGCTGTGTTTATAGATAAACTGAGGGCCAGCACTAGGAATTTGAATTACTGGCTTACCTAAGCCCACAGCTTGTTCGATCGCGGTTCCCGACCTCATTTTCTTGAAATGAAGCTGCAATTGCCTGGTGTTCATGTAGTACGGTTGCTTTGTATCCTTTCCAGCTAGATATTTCTCCCTTTGGTGTTCGGACTCTGAGAAACTGGTTTTCTAATTGCTGCTACTGTACTTCATAACAACGGGAAGTGCTGTAACCGATCGACTACGAATGGAAACTTCATTCTATTCTCATAATGCGCGGAACTAGATACCAAAAATGCTACGAAAGGATTGCCCGTTAGATAAGCACCGCAGATCGAGACAACATCCCCAACCGCAAAAACTGCCACACTGCGATCGAGATTTTCTGTTGGCTCAGTCTTGCGAGTATAATTGCGAATAGCTTGAATCTGTTGCCATAAAAGTGTAAATAAACCCGATCGAATATCTTTAAGCAATTCCATTCGATCGTTATAAATAAATCCTCCAGATGGTAAAGCTTCAGTTGGATTAATTATTTCTATGCCCAGATTTCGATAAGCATTGCCTTGTCCGACGATCGGCATTGCACCGATCGATAGCTGTGGTTGTTGTTGGCGTAATGCTTTAGCAATTTGACTGGCGTTAAGATCTTCCCCATGTCCGTTACTAATAAATAAAACTTTTTGAGATTTATCGTTCATCGATCGTTGCTAATTCAAAAGTTTTGCATACAAATTTTCGGTCTGGATTAACATGCAATCGAGTGCAAAATGTTCTTCATATCGTTGTCGTCCATTCCGTGCAAACTCATCGACTAATTCTGGTCGATCGAGGAAATATTGTAATTTTTCAGTGAGACTATCGACATCTTGAGGTGGAATTAAAAAACCAGTTTCCCTATCGGCAACTTGTTCGACAATTCCGCCGATTGTCGTACCAATTACTGCTTTTTGCTGTGACATTGCTTCGGCACAAGCCAAACTGCAAGCTTCCTGTAAAGATGGTAAAACAAAGAAGTTGAATAAGTCAATTAATTGAGCGATATTATTTACATACCCAGTAAATATTGTTCGATTGGCAATCCCTAGATCGCCAGCTTGTTGCTTGAGTTGCTGTTCTAAATCTCCGACTCCAGCAATAACTAATCGCAGATTGGGTTTATCTTTTGCCACTCGTGCGAAGGCTTGTAATAAATAAGTTAAACCTTTAGCTTCTGATAATCTGGCGACTGTCCCGATAATAGTTTGGGTGCTAGGATCTAACTGAAATTGTTTAGCTAATGCGGCAACTTGATG
>JBJOOY010000531.1:0-4618 GCA_046051065.1 Cyanobacteriota bacterium | reverse complement strand
ATGAGCAGCTACGGCAAAAGCTAAGCGTACATACATTCCTGAAGAATAACGCTTAACTGGTGTATCTAAAAACTTTTCTACTTCCGCAAAAGCAACTATTTCATCAAATTTCTTCTGGATCTCAACCCGATCCATTCCCAAAATAGCACCATTGAGATAGACATTTTCTCTGCCTGTTAATTCGGGGTGAAAGCCAGTACCAACCTCCAAAAGACTAGCAACTCGACCTTTAATAGCGATCTTGCCAGTTGTGGGTTCAGTGATGCGGCTAAGAATTTTGAGGAGTGTTGATTTGCCAGCACCATTACCGCCGATAATACCGACTCGATCGCCTTGTTTAATTTCAAATGATACATCTTTCAACGCCCAAAATTCTTCAGAAGCTGGATCCTCAATCGGCTTGCGGTAGAGATTTTTTAGCAATTTTTTGGAGCCATTGGCGATCGAATCTCGCAATGTCGTATAACCTTCTTGTCTCTGATGTCCAAGCGTATACTTTTTACTTAAATTTTCGACCCTAATCACGCTGTCAGACATCAATTACGCTCCCATCTCTCTATTAATTCGTAGATTCTCCACATCAGTTGCATTAGCCATAGACGATCGTTCTCCGAGAAAAAATAGTTTACACCATCATTCTCACAACATCAGGCATCTGATATTGTGCCTGCCATCCCAACTTATTTTTTGCTTTAGTCGGATTGCCTAGCCCTCCAGACAAATCTGTCGGTCGTAGTAAGCTTTTATCGATCGTTACATGCGATTTCCAATCCAAGTTAACTGCTGCAAATGCCTTCGACACAAAGTCTTCTAATGTATGGCTATGCCCAGTGGCAATCACAAAATCCTCTGGTTGGTCTTGTTGTAACATCAAGTACATTGCCTCTACATACTCCGGTGCCCAACCCCAATCCCGCCGCACTGCCAAATTACCCAACTTGAGTGGCTCAGTGTCTCCCCCTGCAATCCGTCGCGCCGCCGCGATGATTTTTTGCGTTACAAATCGCGTTGGGCGCAAAGGCGACTCATGATTGAATAAAATTCCCGAACAAGCAAACAGGTTATAGGCTTCGCGATAATTTGCCACTTCCCAAAAAGCTGTCGCCTTCGCCACTGCATAAGGACTGCGCGGGCGAAATGGGGTCATCTCATCTGCGGCGATATCGCCTGTATCGCCAAAACATTCACCAGAGCCAGCACCATAGAACTTAATCGGCGCACCGATAAAGCGGATCGCCTCTAATAAATTTAGCGTTCCAGTGGCAATACTTTCCAATGTCTCTACTGGTTGATTAAAGGATAATCCTACGGAACTTTGTCCGGCTAAATTATAAATCTCATCTGGTTTAATCTTTGTCAAGACCTGTAATACACTGCGAAAATCTGTTAGTGACATCGATTCTACCTGAACCCGATCGCGAATGCCCAATCGTGCCAAATTCTGGAACGATGACATCTGAGCATCTCGTGATGTGCCACAAATCGCATAGCCTTTATCCAATAGCAGTTTTGCCAGATAAGCGCCATCTTGTCCTGAAACTCCGCAAATCAGTGCCTGTTTCATATTTTTTTGGTTACTATAACGATCGATATCGGTAGATTAAATAGCCTCGATACTCAACTTAAATCACGTCTGCAAATGTTCGTTCCATTTTGCGGAAGTAAGCGATTCCGGTTACTAACAATAGTAATACTAGGGCTAATGACAACCCAAAACTCTGCCAATCTAGCTTCGATTCTCCGCCCAAAATCGACCACCGAAATCCATCAATTACCCCTACCATCGGATTTAAACCGTACAGAAATCGCCACTGGGTGGGGACGATACTACTACTAAATCCGACTGGGGAAATATACAGCCCAAACTGAACGATAAACGGCACGATATAGCGAAAATCTCGATATTTGACATTGAGAGATGCTAACCATAAGCCAGCCCCTACCGAAGCCGCACAGGCGAGAGCTATGAATAGTGGTAGCATCAAAATCCGCCAACTGGGTACATAGTTATACCAAGCCATCAATCCCAGCAAAATAATCCCCGAAATCATGAAATCCACAAAACTGACAACTACCGCACTAATTGGTACGATCAGTCGCGGAAAGTAGACTTTGGAGATCAAGTTTGAATTGGTAATCAAACTATTACTACACTCAGAGAGAGAATTGGAAAAGAATTGCCACGGCAACATCGCCGAAAAGACTAGAATCGGATACGGGACACCTTCTGATGGCAGTTTGGCTAAATTCCCAAACACGATCGTGAAAACTACCATTGTCATAAATGGGCGAATTAATGCCCACGCGACACCGATCGCTGTCTGTTTATAACGGACTAAGATATCTCGCCATGCCAAAAAGTAGAACAACTCTCGATACCGCCAGAGATCTCGCCAATACTGTTTCTCGCTTCTGCCCGCTTCGATTAGCAGTTCTGGTCTGGAGTCCGTAGTTTTTGCATTCATGATTCAGGATTAGCTCTGCTGTGCTGGGTAGATTCAGATGTTGACTGGCTAGAAGTGACGACGTTGATGCCAATTCCATGCATGTTTGACGATCGTTGTCAAGTCTGCATATTCTGGTTTCCAACCTAAGATTTCACGCGCTTTAGTACTACTGCCAATCAACACGGCGGGATCGCCAGCTCGTCTGGGACATTCCTCGAATGGTACGTCTTTGCCAGTGACAGATCGGGCGGTATCGATCACCTCTTTGACTGAGAAACCGCTACCATTACCGAGATTGAAGATTTGACTAATTTGTTTGTCCAGCAAATATTTTAGCCCGAGGACATGCGCTTGAGCTAAATCTGTGACGTGAATATAATCGCGGATACAAGTTCCATCGGGAGTGTCATAGTCGGTACCGAAGATCGAAACCTTGGCGCGTTTGCCCGCAGCAGCTTGGAGCACGAGTGGGATTAAGTGTGTTTCGGGTTGATGATCTTCACCGAGGAGTCCATCGGGATCGGCTCCTGCGGCGTTAAAGTAGCGGAAAATGACTGATTTGATGCTATAAGCAGTATCGTAATCCTGTAATACTCGCTCGATGGTCAATTTCCCTGCTCCATAGGGATTAATCGGGTTTTGAGGATGATCTTCAGCGATCGGAATATTGTGCGGATTACCATAGGTAGCGCAGGTAGAAGAAAAGACAAAGTTAGTCACTCCATGCGCACGCATGGCATCGAGCAGGGTGAGTGTCCCAACCACATTATTCCAATAATATTTGGCCGGATCTGTGACTGATTCACCAACATAAGCAAATGCGGCAAAATGCATCACTGCATCAATTTTATGCTCCGAGAACAGTCGATCGAGGAAACTACGATCGCTAATATCGCCGATCGCTAGTTTGGCTGGTAAATTAACTTGAGCTAGATCCTGATGTCCATAAACCAAGTTATCTAAGATAATAACTTGAAACCCTTGCGTTTGTAGAGCTTTGACGGCGTGAGAGCCAATATATCCAGCTCCACCAGTTACCAAAATCGTTCGATCGGCTGAATTCATCATCAAAAGTTAGCGAATGAGACTTAATTAATGTTTGATCTATTTTGCCCTAATTTGTCTGCCGCCTTGAAGATATTCAGAAAATTAATGCCAGTAGCTCGTCAGTAATTTACACGCGATCGGTTGAGATCCAGGCAAGTCTATTACTCTATTAATCTCAACCCTAAATAAATTGTCATTAATTAAGCCATAGAGCTGATGCCGATCGCCACTAATTTAGGTTCTAGTCTCGCTCAACTTCAAAAAAATAAGCCAAAAGACTGAAGCGAGCATTTAAGTTAAATGCGTATAATCAGATACGCATGAAATTAAAAACCAAATCTAGACAAATTAAGATTCTACCTAATTGTATTAAATGCCTTAAGACCTTGGTATTTAGTCATCCGAGCTTCCCTACGGGTAAATTCTCCTACTGATGGATTTCCATTCGGGTGAACCACTCCTGTGACACGTTGCCACAATTCCCTGGGAGCTGGGCATACCTCATAGGCATGCTTTCCAGACTTACATACGTAGTACCATTTATTTCGTTGACACCGATCGCACCAAAAAGACTCTAACCATTCTCCTGTAATCGAAATAGTGGTGTGGAATTTAATTAATGTTTGAGCTGAACTTCGATTTATTCCTCTAGCTTGAAGTTGCTCTGGCTCATCAGCAAACAAATAATACTTTTTGCTAGTACTGTCTAGGTAACAACCATGTACCGGACAATAAATACCTCGCCGCTTCGTTCTAGATCGATTTTTGACACACTTATCCTGCACTTCGGCCTCCTGCATTGAATTCAATTGCAGTTAATAAAAGGTTGCGAGGGAGAGACTGAGATCTAAGCGATCGTCAAAGCCCACTCCAGTAAACTATGTATGATTGAAAGCTCTGTCGTCGGAATGTAATAATGGTAATGATTTGCTACAGGATCATATCATATTAATCCTATATCGATCGGCAGAATTCATAGCAAGTAATACTACAAAAGTAAATGTAAAAATAGAGCGGCTACTTTTACACAGAGCTTAAATCCATCTAGGAAAATTTCTAACCAGAGTAGATCTGCTCTGTAATTCACTTTTAGAACTGAGTTGAGTAGTTAATTCGATCGAGGA
>JBJOOY010000530.1:0-2592 GCA_046051065.1 Cyanobacteriota bacterium | reverse complement strand
TGACACCGCTAGAGGCATCAATTTTTACTTCCGATCCTTCAACTGTTTTAGCTGATTTTAGCTTCACAACATCAGCCGCCATTACTTTACCAGCAACAACGTGATAAGTTAGGATTTTTTTAAGTTTAGGAACATCTTTGAGCAATGCTTCTACGGTACCTGCTGGTAGTTTAGCGAATGCTTCATCAGTAGGTGCGAAAACAGTAAAGGGGCCTTTACCTTTAAGTGTTTCGACTAGACCAGCAGCTTTAACTGCCGCAACTAAAGTGGTAAAAGAACCTGCTTTAACAGCAGTATCAACGATATCAGCCATGTATTTACCTATGTTATTTATCAACTACATTTACGTTATCAATTAAATTCGGTTTTTTCTATCTGTCAATAGGATGATATTGCAAAACCATTATCAATCTAAATGAATAGAGAAAATACTAATTTCATCGGTAGCATGAATAATCAGATTATTGAAGTGCGGAATGTAAGTTAATTATCGATCCTCGATCGCCCAGTCAGGATGCTTTCCATCTGGATGAGTCGATCGGGATCGATGGGTTTAACCAGATGCATCCCAAAGCCAGCATCGAGTGCGAGTTTCCGGTCGCGCTCGCTCGTATAAGCGGTAATTGCCATCGCGGGAATCTGTCCTCCAGCTTCAACCGCCAACGCTCTCACCTGCCTAATTAAGGCTAGCCCATCTTCTTCTGGCATCCCAATATCTGCCAAGAGTGCGTCATAGCTGCCCCCAGATGCGACTAACGTCGCCATCGCCGCCTTGGTTGAGGTCGAGATCGTGACGATCGCCCCCACGCCTTCGAGGATGTATTTCATCAAATCAAGAATATCGACCTCATCATCCACCACCAGCAGGCGTAAGCCCTGTAAGTCAGTTGCCGCCTGCGCTGCTAGCGATGGTCGTTCCGTCGCGATGGGAACTAGATCGATCGATGCTAGAGCTAGCGGTAATTGGACGATGATGGTGGCTCCCTGTTCCACACCTGCGCTCTGTGCCCAGACGGTACCGCCATGAAGTTCGACGATATGCCGGACGATCGATAGACCCAATCCCAACCCCTGACTGCTTTTACTGCTGCTAGAATCGCTTTGCCGAAACCTGTCAAAGATATGGGGTAATAACTCTGGCTCGATGCCTTGTCCGGTATCGCTGACGCGAATTTGCGTATCGGTCGGCGATGCAATCGCAGTAATCTCGATTCGTCCGCCAGTGGGTGTAAATTTAATCGCATTGGTCAGTAGATTCCAAAACACTTGCCCCAGTCTGTCAATATCACCCATAATCGTTGTCTGAGTAAGATGAGAACTAATTTGAATCGATTTGGCATCGGCGGCAAGTTGGACGGACTCAATTGCCATATTCACGACTGAGACTAAATCGAGCCGTTGCGGATCGAGATGCAATTTACCGCTGGTAATGCGGGCGAGATCGAGCATATCCTCAATTAGTTGAGATTGCACTTTGGCACTGCGATAGATGATTTCCAAACCGCGATCGATCCTGGTTTTCTCCAATTTGTGCGCGCGGAGGAGTTGCGCCCAGCCGATGATGGCAGTGAGTGGGTTCCGCAGTTCGTGGGAGAGGTTGGAGAGGAAATCATCTTTAGCACGATTGGCAGTCTCGGCTGACTGACGTGCGAATTGCTCCTGGGTGAGCAGATGCGAGCGTTCGGTTTCAAACTGCTTGCGCTCGGTAATATCTTCGATCGATAGTAAAACTCGCGGTGTATCCCCAATGGCAATAATCTTCAAGGCATTGAGTAGCATGGTTTTCTGACCGATCTTCTCGAACAGATGCTCGACTTCTAAATTTTCGAGAGTCCGATCATTGCTAACAATATCCTCTAAGATCGATCGCAAGCCGGGAATATTCCACTGCCCATTCCCCAACTCGAAAATTGTCGAATTGGCGGTTTCCAGTTGGGATACCTGAAAGGTTTCGCAGAACGATCGATTGGCGGTATTCACCCGCAAATCTGATTCTAGTACTAGGAGCGGTACTCGCACGGTTTCGACGATCGCTTCGGCATAATTTCGGGCGGCAGCGATACTGGCAGCACTGCGCTTGAGGGCATCGATGTCGAGGAGGACGATAACTACGCCATCGATCCGATTTTCGGTGGTGCGATAGGGACGGATGCGGAGGGTATACCAAGCTCCGGCGAGAGTTTGAACTTCTAGTTCTTTAACGTGGAGAGTTTCCAGTACCTCTAAAACTAATGGCTCTAAGCCGGGCAGATCGAGATTGGTTCTAATATCGCTTAAAGGTCGTCCGGTATCGGTCGGGATAAAATTAAATAACCGTTGTGCCATTGGCGTGAAGCGGCGAATTCGCAGGTCATTGGTCAACATCAGAATGGGGATGTTAATACTAGAGAGCAAATTGGTCAAATCGTTATTGACTAAATCTAATTCTGCATTGCGGCGGCGAAGTTCGTCGTTGGTAGTATTGAGTTCTTCATTAGTTGCTTGAATCTCTTCTTTGGCGGTTTCTAGTTCCTCATTCGTACTTTGAAGTTCTTCATTGCTCGACAAGATTTCTTCATTAGCAACTTTGAGATCTTGATTGGTATATTCCAG
>JBJOOY010000529.1:0-5176 GCA_046051065.1 Cyanobacteriota bacterium | reverse complement strand
AAAAACGTTGAAGGTTTTATCGGTGCAAACGGTCAGACTAACACGATCGATGGTACTACCAATGGTGGCCCGGTTAGTTTCAATATCGATTTGTCCAAAGATAACCTGACACTAGATAATTTAAATGGTAGATCGGTATCGTTTAAAGTTCAAAACTTCAGTCAGGTCATCGGTACCAACAACAATGACACGATCAAAGGCAATAATACTGGTAATACACTTACTGGTGGTAAAGGTAATGACATCCTCACAGGTGGCAATGGTAATGATATTCTCAATGGCACCAATAGCACCGCCCGTGGTGTCGGGGAAGTAGACAAACTTATTGGTGGTGGTGGTCGCGATACGTTTGTGTTCGGTGATAGTAATGGCGCCTTCTACTTAGGTAATGGTGCTAATGATTATGCCTCGATCGAGGATTTTGACTTTACTAAAGATCGGATTCAACTAGGTGGTAATAAAGACCTACTCTCAGTTAAATTCGATCGGCAGAGCGGGACGATCGATCTATTCTCAAAACAGAATGGTGGCAGCGATTTAGTTGCTAAGGTTAAATTAGCCAATCCATTCAGCTTCAGTAGCCGGAGCGAGACGATGGGCATGAGTAACGCTAGAACTGCGATGGCAGCTAATAGTGGAATGAATGGAGAAACCTCGTTAAGCCCTGCTAGTATCGGTGGAGATTCATCCTCGATCGAAGCAATGTTTGCCAAGTCAATTGTTGCTTAACTGTAGCAATTACTATATAGTCTGGCTCTCCCATACTTATGGTGATAAGCAGAGAGCCAGATCGTCAGGAGTTGGGGCTGGCTTAGCTCGATCGAGGCAGAAATACCTGATATCTCCCTCCTAGCCACTATCCCCTATCCCTACCCTACTCCTGCCACATTCAGGATCGACATCCGCGTCCATAAGGATGCTTGACGATAGATTTCACTGACACGCTCTTGGCAAGTACGATAGAAAATATAATCAGCCAAGACCATGTGCTCGTCTGTATCAAAGAGTAGCTCGACCAAAGTGCGACAGACCCCGGGATATTTGGCGGTAAATAGTCCTGACATGAGCGAATCGATCGCTTGGCGGATTTCTGGATAATACTTGTAATAATTATATGGCTCGTAGCCATATTGTTTGAACAGAGCGATTTCGGGAATTGCCAGTCCAAATGAGAAGCAATTATCCGAGCCGACTGTTTGCTGTAAGAGATGATTGGCTTTGCCCATGCTGGCGATCGAGAGTGCCCCATTTACAGCTAATTTAGACTGACTCAGATCCACATCATCCATCCCCGCAGTGGCGATTTGCTCTGTCAAATCTGCGGCACAATAGATCTGGTTTGTCAGTCCTGCCGATCGAGGGATATAAACCACCTGCAATCGTCCCTGCACATCTTGATCGGTGGCCAATGTCTCAGCCAAAGATTTAATTAAGAGGATGATCATTTGGCGCTCTAAATTAATATCCTGATCATCTGGTGAGACAACTACCGCTTCGCGTTTGTCTATATCTCCAAAGATAAAAGTTCGAGGCACGATATTCAGCAGTGGATTTTCCTTAATCTGATGGTAGAGCGTAATAATATGCAGAATATTTAATAGTTGTCGCTGGTGTCCGTCGATCGGTTGCAACTGAACGTCAAACAGAGAATTAACATCGATCTTTACTCCCAAAACTCGATCTAGATCGTCTGCTAAGGTTTGCTTATTTGCCTGCTTGACAGCGCGCCATTGCGACTGAAACTCAGGATTGTCAGCGATTGGGGCTAATTGTTGAAGATCCTCTAAATGGGCGATCCAGCGATCGTCGATCGCCGCTGTTACGACACTGGCTAAACGGGGGTTATTCATCAGGAGCCATTGACGGGGGTTTACATCTATGTCAGAGTTTGGGGTGCAGGGTTTGACGGCAATGTTGCTGTGCCGCTGGTGCCGATCGGCTCGCGCTTGAGGAGTGAATAAAATATCTTCAGCTATGGCTATCTTGCAAGTGGGTGACTCAACTTGCTTGCCATTAAAATTTTCGCCAACTGGACGCTGCCAGGACTGGGGAAGATTGGGGACGATCGTCGTTAAATTGTCGCGATCGGTCCGCCATCGTTGTGACGTTTCCATCCGATCGGTGTGGGCATTTTGCGATGATGATATTAATGTACCGATCTTTGTGCGAGAATTAATTTTTTCAATCATGACTGAAATTCCTTGACAGTATCAACATCTAACCAAGCAGTTCGTTTTCCGATCGAGAAAACTTTATCAAGAAAAATTTATCAGCTCAACTACTTCAAAATTATCTTAGCTAACAAACTTGAGGAACTTGTGAGGATCGAGGTAAAATTTAAAATGAAATTAGGGATGAGTCGATAAATTATGACTAGATTGTTTAGATTTAAAAATATCACTCACCTGGCGGGGATCGCAGTAGTTAGTTTACTTTATACCCTGCCTGCTACAGCAGGTAAATTAGATCCCCCCAGCACGCCGCTATCGAGTCAGAATAACACACCCACTAGTGGTAGGGTAATAAAATTTACTCGTGGAGATTTGATGTGTTATGTCGATTTAATCTCGCGGGGTAAAAAACATCATATCGGGGCGGATTTTGCCATTTGCAAGCGCACTCAGTTCCTCAATCGGCAGGTACAACTAACCTATAAGCTGATCCCGGTTAATGATTGTAAAAGTAGTAATCAACCTTGCGGCAAAGCTCACATCAAAAAGGCGATCGTTAAGATGAAGTTAGCTCTTACTAAGTAATCATCGTTATCTCCGAAAAATATTAATTCATAATTCGCCTCATGGTTATTTATTTTGTCTTCCTGACAATTTCTGCGGCTACATATGCACTGTTTAGTTTGGGTCTCAATCTGCAATGGGGTGTGGCAGGTCTGATTAATTTCGGACATGTGGCGTTTCTGGCGATCGGCGCTTATACTACTGTATTACTGTCAATGCCTGAAGGTCTGACACTTCCCCTTCAAGTAATCCGGGCACTCGCGAACGGTATTTATACAAATGTGGCGCACATCATGCCTCAGGGCTTGCTCCAATCCTTACACTTGCCTGCTACGTTGCCCCCCTTAGAGCTACCTAGCCAGATTGCAACACTGGCAATGCCAATGCCCATCGCTGTTTTAGCTGGTGGGGCTTTAGCTGCATTATTGGGGCTGCTGATTGGTATTTCTACCTTGAGATTGCGGGAAGATTATCTGGGTATTGTCACTATTGGCGTATCAGAATTAGTTCGATTGGTAGCGAGAAATGAAGCTTGGCTGACCAAAGGTACCTTTGGCGTACAAGGTTATCCAATTCCTTTAGATGGGAGAGAGTTTAATCCCACCTACCCAGTCAAATTGCTATTAATTGCATGGCTGACAGTAATTTGTGGGCTAGCATTATGGCGATTATTCTTATGGATGCGAGTCAAAATGTCGCGGCTAGCAAGCGGCGTGATCGCGAGTATTTTTGTGTTAGTTGTTTATATCTGTGGTGCCCTCTCGCTGTATGATTATGACTCCCGAGCTGGTCTGATGCTCTTGACTTTAACTGTGCTGACCATTGTTTATATTGGGCTAGAACAGGTCACCAATTCACCCTGGGGACGAATATTAAAAGCAATTAGAGAAGATGAAGAAGTGGCGAAAGCTCTGGGTAAAAATGTCTTTTGGTACAAACTACAAGCATTTATGTTAGGCGGCGCGATCGCGGGCATTGCTGGAGCATTTTATGCCTGGCAATTTGAAGTTTTTCCCGATGATTTTAAACCATTAATTACCTTCGATGCCTGGATTATTGTCATGTTAGGTGGCTCGGGCAATCATCTCGGTACAATTGTGGGCGCAGTTATTTTCTGGAGTTATTATGAATTAACTCGGACTGATGCAGCTAAAGCAATGTTTCGGATGTTGCATTTAGATGATACTCAACAATTAGGATTTCGGATGATTATTGTGGGCTTAATTTTGATGTTGCTAATGGTCTTACGTCCCCAGGGAATATTAGGTAAGAAAGAAGAACTGACACTGGGTAGATAAGTAATCGATCGATCGTGCCCGCTAGTGTGCTCAACTTAGAATAAATCTATTAAACGCACATCGATATAATTTATATTTTTACATGTATAACTATATTCCTATGTCCACTCAACCTTTACTTTCAGCCCAAGGATTGTGCAAAACTTTTGGTGGTGTTAAAGCAGTTCGAGCAGCCGGAATTGAAGTAGCTGCGGGGAGTATTACGGGCTTAATCGGCCCGAATGGAGCTGGAAAAACAACTTTTTTCAATTTATTATCTAATTTCATTCGTCCCGATTCAGGTCGCATTGAATTAAACGGTCAAAAAATCGATCGGCTTCAGCCTTATCAAATTGCTCGGTTAGGGATGGTACGAACTTTTCAAGTAGCCAAGGCTCTATCGCGAATGTCGGTGTTAGAGAATATGTTACTAGGCGCTCAAGATCAAACGGGTGAGAAATTATGGCAAGTATGGACACACTCTAAACAAGTCCAAATCCAACAGCGCCAGTTGAAGGATAAAGCGATATCGATTCTTGAGAATGTCGGGTTGAGTACCAAAGCTAATGATTATGCTGGCGGACTCTCGGGCGGACAGCGCAAACTCCTAGAAATTGGTCGTGCATTGATGGCAGATCCTCAGTTAATTTTATTAGATGAACCTGCTGCGGGGGTTAATCCACGCTTGATTGAGGATATTTGCGGACATATTATGAACTGGCGCAAAGAGGGCATGACTTTCTTGATTATCGAACATAATATGGATGTGATTATGACATTATGCGATCGAGTCTGGGTACTAGCCGAAGGTACTAATCTCGTTGATGGTACGCCAAATGCCGTCCAAAATGACCAGCGAGTAATTGAAGCCTATTTAGGGATAGATTGAATATCTTTAGCGTTTCCGATTGCGAATGAATCTGGCAGCTTTTTGTTGGGAGATCGCGAGTTGTTGCTCGTATTTAGGTAGAACTTTGGACTTCTTCAACCACATAATAATTGGACAAGCCCGACTCTATTTTCCCAGCACCATGAACATCTTTGAGCGCAGATTTGACCGTAGAGAGAATGTTAAAAGATGTCACTAATCATCTTCAATTCCCTCTCCGGTTAGGTTTTCAGCTTTCGAGTCAGATTATACTCGGCTTTTATGCCCTTTGAGGT
>JBJOOY010000528.1:0-3790 GCA_046051065.1 Cyanobacteriota bacterium | reverse complement strand
ATATTGCCTGAAATTACACAAGCACAGCGGTCATCACCATCTAGTGTAAATAAAAATAAGCGATAGGTATTCGATCGAGTGAGCACTTTAAGTGTTTTTTCACCGACAGGCTTTTTGAGATCTAAATAGCAGGGTAACATCCGATAATGCTGCTCGTCCTGATACAAAGTCGTCAGCCATAACAACATCGGATGGGGAGAGGCGACGAACATAAACTGAGCGTGGGGTTTGTTATGCTTGTATTTCTCGATATCATCGCGAGAAAGCATAATCCATAACGTTACTAGTTCGGTGTCATCATCCTGTTGAATTAATTGGGGAAACACAATTTCGGCTCTAGGCTTATCTTTCGGCCAAGTACTTCGCTCGGAGATATCCTCAACAGTGGAGAGAGTTTTAATTTCTCCGGTATAATCCCTATTGCTGGATGAAAAGGAGATTTGCAAGCTGGCTCGTTCGATCTGTTCGATTCGATCGAGAATTTCGGTAACAGTGGCAGGACGTTGTTGGGCAGTTTTTGCCATACATTGATTGACAACATCGATTAACTCCTGCGGCAAAGTTAACTTCGCTTTGACTTCACTAAAAGCTTTAGGAGTTTGATAATGATGTGACTGAGACCAACCTTCAAATGAACTAGCTTTAGGCTTTAAGGGGAGTTCTCCGGTGAGCATTTGGAACATCATAATCCCCAAACTATAGATATCCGCGCGATTATCGAGATTTTTACCATCCATTTGTTCGGGCGAACAATAGGCGGGAGTACCCATAAATCCGGTTGGGGAATTATCTGATTGAAGCAGCGCAATCCCAAAGTCGAGCACTTTTACTAGTTCGCCCAGGGTGGCATCTTTAATGACAATAATGTTACTAGGTTTGATATCACGGTGAACGACTTGGGTAACGTTGCCATCAATTTCAATGCCATCGTGGGCACATTGCAGACCCAAACAAATTTGCCGGATAAAGGCATAAAATTTTGGTAGCGGCATCGGTTTATTCTGCATTACATCTTTGAGACTGTCCCCTTTAAGGAATTCCATCACATAAAAGGGCATCTCTTCGTCATCGAGACCGTAATCGCGCACTTTAACGATGTGAATGCTTTTTTCGCCTAAGAGAGCACTGATTGTCGCTTCCCGCATAAACCTGTCACGTACCCGTTGGGTCATCTTCGCCCGCGACAAAAATTTAACGGCTACGGTTACGCCACCCAGGAGTGTATCTTTAGCTTGATACACTTGCCCCATCGAGCCTTTCCCCGCAATTTCCAATAGTTGATAGCGTTGAACTAGTAAGCGACCATAATGTTCGTCTCTCACGCGATCGATTCCTCCAGGTTGCTCGACGACCAGAGGAGAAACAAAGTAATTATACTAATCAATTGCAGATAATAGTTGCACATCAACACAAAGGGGCACAGGGTAAATTGTTTGACGTAAAGTCAGCAGGCTCGGGCTAGTGGAAATTGATTGAATTCGTAAGTAATTTGTTTAGCAAATAGTTGCTTTTACCTAAATATTTTCAAGCCTGTTGATTACCCGATTCCGCGCAGCCTTTGTGCTGACAACGCTGGGAGTTCGAGACTAAAGGTTGAAAATCTTATTCGGCTCATCACCATTAACTAACTTTTTGGTCGATCGGATTTATTAAATTTGGATAATGTTATTGAAACTTATGAATCTCGATCGAATGGTATATCTCAATATACCCATTTCTCTAGATATGATGGACATCACCTAACAATACTGGAAATTTTGCTCCGGTAGCGGTGGGTAAGTTACCAGGAATTTGCAGATTGCGCCAGTAGGCTAACACGGCAAAAGCGATTGCTTCTTTATAATCGCCATTTACCCCAGCATCATCGGTAGTCATCACTTGAGTGGTTGGTAAATGGAATTGGAGGCGTTGTCGGAGATAGAGATTGCGACTACCGCCACCGCATAATAATACTCGATCGGGTAATTGTGGCAAAAAGCGACGGTAACTATCGGCGATACTACTAGCTGTGAGGTCGGTTAAAGTGGCTAATAAATCGGCGGAATCGAGCTGATATCGATCGGCATCAGCAAAACAAGCCTGAAGATAGTCTGCCCCAAATAGCTCTCTCCCCGTCGATTTGGGGGGTACAGCTAGGAAGTAATCCTGTGCCAGCCACTTTTGAACTAACGGCTGACAAACGCTGCCTGTAGCCGCCCATGCACCATCTCGATCGAATGTTAATTTACCCTGACTGAGTTGGATCACAGCCAGATCGAGCAAACTATTGCCAGGGCCAGTATCCCAGCCACAGACACCCTGTTCCCAGTTAGATTTACTCATGGGTGGGAGATAAGTAACATTGCCGATGCCGCCGATGTTTTGCACGCACCGATGCTCTTGGGGATGGCTGAGCAGATAAGCATCGGGTTTGGGTACTAGTGGGGCACCCTGTCCGCCTGCGGCAATATCCGCAGCCCGAAAGTTGTCGATGGTCGTAATCTGCGCGATCTTGGCAATTAATTCGCCCCGACCGAGTTGGAGACTATAACCCATCCGATCGGGAGTAGTCGGGCGATGGAATACTGTTTGACCGTGGGAACCAATTAGTTGAGCAGGAGATCGATCGGTTTGAATGGCAATTGCCGCTCGACCGAAACACTGGGCGATCGCATCATCTAATTCCGCTAATTCTGGCATCGATAATTTTACCCCACCACAGACCGCCAAAATTTGCGATCGCACTCGATCGGGATAGTCATAAGTCTCCCCCGCCAGCAACTCCACCCGCAGATCGAGCGTCGTTCCCGTAATTTCTACTAATGCTGCATCGATACCATCCACCGATGTTCCACTCATCAACCCAATTACTTGCATAACTCACTATTTATATCGCTTACACCTCAATGCTATGTTATACTGGAAAGGCTATGGGTCAATCATGTCGATCCCCTTATATTACTCGTTAAACTGCTTCAAAATGATTAAAATCCGGCTCAAGAAATTTGGTAAAAAGCGAGAAGCTAGCTACCGTTTAGTAGCAATGCAAAGTACATCCAGACGGGATGGTCGTCCGCTTGAGGAACTTGGATTCTACAACCCCAGAACCGATGAAGTTCGGCTCGAAACCGAGGCAATTCTCACCCGACTCAGCCAGGGTGCCCAGCCAACTGAAACAGTGCGCCGGATCTTGGAAAAAGCGAATGTAATCGAACAAGTAACTAAAAAATCAGCGTGATGGTTGCTGCGAATCAATCTAATTTGCCGGATTACGCGCAACTGGTCAAATTTTTATTTCAACCGTTTGTCAGCGCTACAGAACAGATCGGTGTCGATTGTGAATATACTCTCGATCGTCATCGAGTCTGGATTCGCGTCGCGATCGCTACTAGCGATCGAGCTAGTGCCTTTGGTCGCGGCGGGCGCAATATCCAAGCAATTCGGACGGTGCTCCAAGCCGCAGCCACAGCAGTCGGTCAATCGATTCATCTCGATGTCTACGGGAGCAGTTTTAGCACCACAGATCACGACGCAGATCGGACAGGGACAGAGGAAAGCTCGACCGCTCCAGCCCGCTCGACTGGGAGCAGACCGACTCGCAGTGCGCCCAATCGACGATCGACAAATAATGGTGAAGACCAATCTAGCCGTGGAGATAGTCCCAGCGTACCTCCACCGCGCCCTCGTCGTTAGACATCACATTACAATCTGCTGCGTCGCCATCAAGGCAGCTAGTCCAATTACCCCACGCTGGGAACCGTGATAATTGGACATTCCCAACCAAATTCGATCGGTACCCCGCTGATAACGG
>JBJOOY010000527.1:0-2577 GCA_046051065.1 Cyanobacteriota bacterium | reverse complement strand
CACTTAATAAGTTAATGGCGGAGTGTTCGGGGCAAACCCTCGAACAAATCGAAAAAGATACCGATCGAGATAATTTTATGTCTGCGGCTGAAGCGATGGCATATGGATTAATCGATAAAGTTGTCGAAACTGAAAATGTTCGCTGAATTCTCGCATTAATAAGTGACTAGCCACTAGTCACTTATTATACCAAATCTGCCTTGCATAGCCTTCTTATACCAGCAGAATCTTCTTTGTTCTCATCCAAGCTTGGGGTAAGAGCTTGGCGGAAAGGGACGGATTGGGGGATATCAAAACCGGATTTGGTATCAGTCCCGCAAGCAGGATTTAAAGTTTAGCAACCCATCAACCCCCACCCCGGACGAACCAAGCGATTGCACCACTGACCGAGCTGGTGAAGATAACGATGGCAATCTGTTTCCAGTTTTTCAGTTCTCCGACTTTCTCGGCTAGGTCGGGTAGTTTGCCGGCTGATAACTCTAAATTTGATAGTCGAGAATTAACGGTTTTAAGCTCCCCTTTGAGATCGGAGAAGCCCAGTTCTATCTTCCGATCTAACCCCTGGATCAGATCCTTGAGTTCTCGGATATCAGTAGTGGTGACTTGTGGCATGATAGTAAGTAATAGTTTTTTCGTTCGATCGACTCTAAGCTTTTGATACTCCCGTTAGTTGGTAGCTGGCGGGGGTATTTCCATTTTACAACTAAATTATTTTTGGGCTCTCCTGTATTTATTCCAACAACTATCGACACAGATCGATTCATTAGCTTACTCTGAGAGGATTTTAGGCGATTGTTATACTAAAAACGTTTGGGAACTAGACTCTTGAAATCGCTGAAAGCATTGCTAGAAAATAATAGCAGCGTTTTAGCAAAGTCCACTCACGAGCCGTTTGCAGTATAGTATTGCTTGTCACCGTTGGGGTGGGGGCAAATACAGGCTCGCCGAGTAGATAAATTCGATCGCTTGTATGCTGCCAACCTCGATCGCAAGCTGTAGTAAAATCGTCGATGAATGTTTGAATTACTAAATCCTCCTTAAAAAGGCGGACTTCCGGAGCATTTAGCCCCCTTTTATCGAGTCAGACCACATGCGCTATCCCCTCATCTTTGGCATTGCTGCAACAGTCGCCCTAGTTCAATCTCATCCCACACTCGCAAAATCTGGCGTTGAAGTCGGTCGAGTCGCCAAACCGATTACAGTGAAGATTACTACGGCAAATGATGTTGGTTCGGGAGTCATTATCAAACGACAAGGCAACACTTATACAATTCTCACCGCTGCTCATGTGGTTAGAGCGAGTAACAAAAGCTATACCATCACCACTACAGATGGTCGGCAGCATCAGCTTAATAATCAGACGATTAAGCTGTTTCCTAATCAGATCGATCTTGCCGTGATTAAGTTTACCAGCACCACCGCCTATCCAGTTGCTAAAATTGGCACCTCTAGTCAGGCTGAAGAAGGTGCTAGCGTCTATGCGGCTGGATTCCCGGCACCAACCCAGGCGATTACCGCAGCTCTATATGCTTTCAAAGATGGCAAGGTAATTGCCAAGAGTTCACAAGACCTCGAAGGTGGCTATGGCATTGTCTATAGTTGTAATACACTACCAGGCATGAGCGGTGGGGGAATTTTTAATGAGAATGGCGAACTGATTGCCATCCACGGCAGAGGTGATGTGGATGAGAAGTTTAAAGCCAGTCAAGAAAATGACAATATTCGATTTAAAACTGGTAACGATCTGGGCATCCCGATCGATACATTTGTGCGCTTGGCAAGTAATGCTGGGGTAAATACTGTCATTGCACCGCCACCAATAGCCGCTAAGTCTGCTCCAACAGCGGCAGATTTCTTCGTGGCAGCAGTGGCAAAAGAGAAAAAGGGAGATAATCGAGGGGCGATCGTTGATTACAATCGCGTCATCCAACTTAATCCCAACTCTGCTAATGCCTATTTCAATCGGGGTCTTGCACGTGCTGGATTGGGAGATCAGCCAGGGGCGATCGGTGATTACGATCGCGCCATCCAACTTAATCCCAACTTTGCTGCTGCCTATTCCAATCGGGGTGCTGCACGTGCTAGATTGGGAGATAAGCCAGGGGCGATCGGTGATTACGATCGCGCCATCCAACTTAATCCCAACTTTGCTGCTGCCTATGTCGCTCGGGGTAATGCACGTGCTGGATTGGGAAATAAGCGAGTGGCGATCGTTGATTCAAATCGCAGCATCCAATTTAATCCCAACTTGGCTCTTGCCTGGGCGATGGTTGATTACGATCGCGCCATCCAACTTAATCCCAACTCTGCTCTTGCCTATTACAATCGGGGATTAGCACGTGCTGGATTGGGAGATAAGCCAGAGGCGATCTCCGATCTTCAAACCGCCGCGAATTTATTCGATCGACAGGGCAATAAACAACTGTCTCAGGATGCGATCGATCGAATCAAAAAAATCCAAGCTGCCAATCCTGGCGGATTTTAGCATCATGATTGGTTGATTAAGTAATGAGTAATAAGTTCGTTTTTGTGACAGAGATTCAAACCCCGTCCCAAAAACAGTCTGCCTAAAGGCAG
>JBJOOY010000526.1:0-4923 GCA_046051065.1 Cyanobacteriota bacterium | reverse complement strand
TCCATCTCATACTGATGGCACTACCGATCGTGTTCAGGAAGCACGGGTAGAAGACGGAATTATGGCTTACAAAAAACATCACTGCGAGAAAATTATTTTTTCTGGTGGAGCCGTCAAAAATCAAATTGTGGAAGCAACTTCGATGGCTAATTTAGCTGTTAGGGCTGGAATACCATCGGAATGTATATTAACAGAAACAAATGCAAGGAGTACATGGGAAAATATTAAGTTTTCCCTACCACGGCTTCAGGGCTACGACAAAATCCTCGTGGTCTCTAATAGTCTACATGCTCATCGAGGGCGACGGTATCTATGCCGACAGCGGCAGGATTTGTGCAATCGAACTTTTGTGGCAGCAACTTATCAATCCTTCAGGCTAGGGTGGTGGCAAGTACTAGAATCTTTTTACGAACTCTTGAAGTTGGTTAATATCCTGTAAGAAATTTTAGTGAAATAGTGTTAGTGTATAATAGCAAAGGCTGACTTACCTGGAGAGGTGTCCGAGTGGTTGATGGTGGCTGACTCGAAATCAGTTTTGGGGTTACACCCAACGGAGGTTCGAATCCTCTCCTCTCTGTTTTTTGGCGACTATATACCGTAATTTCAGCCTTACCCACGGTAAATTACGATACACGCCTAACCTAGACACATCAATAGATAGAGCATAATTGGTCGTAAATTGGTCGCAGGGTATACTGGTACACTCGTACGACTTTTGCACCCCGTCACGCTTTGAACCGATCCTCTCTGTTTTTATTTGACCATATATCGTGCTTTGGGCAGCAACCCTAGTAACTTACGACCTCGTCATACCAACAGATAGGATCGGTTTGGCGGTAATTGGCATAGACCCAATCCTAATGCAAGTGGAATAGTTAGAGTCGCGCCACTCCCTAATTTATGTTACGGGGTCGATCGAATGCACTCCGAACCTTTTACAGTAGTGCTAGAAATCAGGAGTTTCTCCCCACTAGCAGATGATTATTACGATTACAGCACTCAAGGGTGGTGTAGGCAAGACAACCACATCAATTCACCTTGCTGCCTACCTTCAAGAAAATGCACCGACATTACTCATTGATGCCGATCGAAATCGTTCTGCATTAGTTTGGTCGCGAGAAGATAAATTACCGTTTACAGTGGCATCTCAAGCTGGTGCGACGGCGATTATCAATCAGTATACATATATTATTACTGATACCCAAGCTCGTCCGGAACAAGATGAGCTGAGAGATTTAGCAGAAAGTAGCGATCTGCTGATTATCCCCACCACTCCCAACCATCTAGATCTCGATACCACGATTAAATCAGTTGAGTTATTGGAAACTTGGGGTGCAAAATATAAAGTCTTACTGACACAAGTAGACTCCCGCACCAAAACCGGACGCAATGCTAGAGCGATCTTGGAAGAGGCTAAATTGCCCCTATTTAAGACTGATATTCCCCTACTCGTCGCCTTCGAGCGATCTTCCAGTACTGGAGTCGTTGTGAGAGATTTTAGCGACCCTCGCGCCCAATTTGGTTGGTCTACGTATCAAGCTGTAGGGAAAGAAGTCCTAGGTGGAAAATGAGCCAAACTCGCGCCTAATTTCCCCCAGCAACAGACGATCGAATCACTGTCCACTACTCAAATTGCTTGAATCCACTCTTTGACTTGATATTCCGTCCAAATACCGTTTGCCCAATAGGGATCTGATTCGATCAGATGACGGACTTGCTGTTCGTCATTAGCTTCATAGATGCCGAAAACTTTAGTCAGATCTTTAGTAGGACCGATCGTCACTAAAACTCCATCGGTTTTTTGCTGTGCTAATCCAGCGAGATGTGCATCTCGATAGGGTGTTCTTTGATTAACTACATCCTCGCAATAACTACCCCACATCACATATTTAGTCATACTTATATTAATTTGATCGAGTGTAATTATACAGTCGATCGAGCTAAGTGCTGTAACTAAACTTTAACTCGTTTTACCTAATTGAACTGGGTTAAATTCAAAATTTCCATCCCCTTGATCGATCCCTCGTGCTTGAATACTGGACTGACGATCGATTTACCTGAATTTACCCACGCTCAGGTGCAGGAACTCGCAACTCGTCACGAACAGGAGATGACTCGATCGCAAACCCAGCGCCTAATTGCTTTACTCGGTGGACATCCCTATCGATTGCAGTTAGCATTTTATTATCTCCAACAGCGGATCGTGACCCTAGAACAATTGCTAGAAAATTCAGCGGTTTCCGCTACCCTCTATACCGATCATCTCGAACAGCGATGGTGGCATCTGAAGCACTATCCTGAGTTATGGCGAGTATTTCAGCGGATTGTGATGCGATCGCACCCCGTTGATTGTGATGCCGAGCAATGCGCCAAATTAGCCAAAATGGGGCTGATCCATCTAGACGATTTTTAGACAAGTCTTGCCTGTGAGTTATTTCGCCCATTTTTTAGCGATCGGCTGCCACAAATCGGTAATTAGCAGTAATGCAATATGATGAAATTAGTACTTCAGACTCAGGATCGTCAAATTTCGAGCGATTCGCTCTTACAGCAGCTAGCTGACTCTCAATTACTGCCCCAATTATTGCGAGAAATAATCATTGAAGAAACGATCGATCGAGTTGCTCGTGAATATCAGATCGAACTAACACCGACCCTAGCAGAATTCGAGCCACTGTACCACCAAGTAGCCAAAATTACGCCATTTCAGGGGATGAATTCCGATCAACTTGCCGCCATTACTACCCGCACGCTGAAGTTACAGAAATTTAAACAGGCTGGGTGGGGACATAAAGTTAGTAGCTATTATGAAATCGTCAAAGATCGATTCCAGCAGGTATCATATTCAATTCTACTGGTAGAAGATTGTTTAATCGCACAAGAATTATTCTTTCGGGTGCAATCTTGCGAACAACCTTTTGCTGACCTAGCAATTGAATATTCTCAAGATCGATCGGCAAAAAATGGTGGATCGATCGGTTCGATCTTTCTCAAAGAAGCCGATCCAAATATTGTGGGTATTCTCGATCGACTCAATCCAGGTGAACTATCAACACTTTTTCAACTCGATGGTTATTATGGTTTTATTCGCTTAAATGAAATGAAACTACCGCAGTTGGATGAAAATATGCATCAATTTCTCTTGGATGAGCTGTTTGAAGATTGGCTACAAACTCAACTTGCGACTGATATTAGCGATAATCCTGAAACATCAAACTCGACGAATAGACAAATCGATCGAGAATTACCAGCACTCGTAGGAGCGGCAACTGCTGAGAATATTACCGATCAATTAGTGAGCAGTTTTCAGCAAACTATGACCGCATTTGCGCCTGATTTTGCTGGCAAAGAGACTAACTTAGTTGAAGATCTAACTGATGAATCTTCATTAGTAATTAGTCCCGAGGTAGTAGTTGATGAGTCAGAAGATAAAGATTTAAATGTATCAACTAAATTCTTTTTCCCCGATCAATCTAAACCTGACTAATTGTATTTAAATCGATGAACTATTGCTGAGGACTAACCAATTGAGCTGAGATAAATCCAATCTCACTAGCAATTCTTTCTTGCAACCAACGCTCGAATAATTCATCTAAAAGTGACTGACGCAATCGATCGTCAAATCTTGCAGGAATTAACTCTTCTAGTCTGACGAAGACATAGAAATTATCGATCGTAAAGATCCGAGAAAGTTGCCCTGGGCGAAGGTGGACGATCTGACTGGAGATCGCGGGATGAAGTTTGGCAAATGGAATCGGACTTAACTTACCGCCATCTAGCGCAGCAGATCCTTGGGAATATTTAAAGGCAAGTTCGGCAAAAGTTTTTTCACCTGATTGGATGCGGAAGAATAATTCTTGGGCGATCGCACTATCTTCTACTTGCACGATCGAATAAACCACTCGATCTAATTGTGATTTACGTGTGAGATAGTAAGAAGCTATTTTTCTTCCCCAAACTCCTAGTTTAAATTGTTGTAATTTGACAGTCCGAACTGCCATTTGGATTAATTGTAATTCGGTAATTTCTCGCGCGATCGGTAGTGCTGCCATATATTGGTAACACTGTGATATTTCTCTATCTAGCTCGATCGATTGTGCTGGGGTGTCAGGTTGCCACTGCGATAAAGTTCGATCGATAATCATATCTCGCAATAGTTGTGGTAACAACTGCGATTTACTGATTTTCTGACAGATAAGTTCTGCTGTTAATTGACGATTTCCGATCTGGATAGTTGACATAACTGCAATAGCATTTGAATCAGATCTTATCCATCGCTGCATCACTTGGTAATGGGCGATCGAGCGATGCGAATCACCTAGCTATAGCAACCCCAAGGGTGTTAGGACACAACGATTTTAATCGTTGCACACGCGAGCGAAGTCAGCCGTCGCGGACTCAGGTCTAAATTGTCCTAACAGATATGGATATTGCTATAAATCGAAACTAAAAGGAGGTAAAAGTGGAGCTGTCGCTCCACTTTTACCAAGCTCCAGAGGGAGGGTTAAAGGTTAACCTCAGCCTTTATTAACCTGTAAGATAGTATCGTTAAACTTGAGATCGCCGCCGCCAAAAGTATCTTCAAAGCCAAACTTACCATCGCCTAAAGCGCGGATGTGTTCGACTCGATCGGAATTAGCACCGATAAAGCTAAAGTAAGCTTGAGGAGATAGATCGCCACTTTGATTTGTGGGATTTTTAGCCAAGAAATCTTCGATCTTCCCATTGGCAATTAGATATGGAGCATACAGCGCGCCACTGGCTAGAGTGACAGCTTTGTCAGCACCCTCATTGATACTCACTAAACTTTGTTTGAGTGCAGCTTCAACATAGCCAGGATCGCCAGGTTTGAGATCGCCGATTTTGCCAGTAGCATCGTCAATGCGGTAGAAGCCGATCGAGTTGTTACGAGCAGAGTCTGAG
>JBJOOY010000525.1:0-3186 GCA_046051065.1 Cyanobacteriota bacterium | reverse complement strand
GTAATAATTGGTTTCGTTTGCTGTTCGGCAAGATCGCCATATAATCCGACTTGAAAATCGTTAATTCTGCCACCAGCCAGTTGACTAACCATATTGCCGAGGGTTTCGGCGAGTTGGAGATAGGGCTTGAGTTTCTCGATCGCATCAGGATGCAGGCCAGGAATATTCACCGCAGAGCGGGCTGGCAGACCCAGCAATACGTCCCGAATCTGTTCGGCAACATCAAGAGCGACATTGACTTGGGCTTCGGCGGTGGAGGCGCCTAGGTGAGGTGTGAGTACTAGTTCTTTACCCAGTCCGCGCAACTCGGATTCGCCTAATGGTTCGGTGGCAAATACATCGATCGCAGCTCCTGCAATGGTTCCGGCTTTTAAAGCTGCGGCGAGTGCGGCTTCATCGATGATGCCCCCTCGCGCACAGTTAATAATCCGGGCATGGGGCTTCATTTTTGCCAATGTTTCAGCGTTAATCAGGTTGGCAGTTTCTGGGGTTTTAGGGATGTGTAGGGTGATATAGTCTGACTCGCGGAAAATCGCATCCAGATCTACTAATCTACAACCTAATTGCTCCGCACGTTCGGCGGAAATAAATGGATCGTATGCGAGTAATTTCATCCCCATTGCCTTGGCAACAGTGGCGACATGGGAGCCAATTTTACCCAAACCGACGACACCGAGTGTCTTTTTATAAACTTCTGTACCGACGAACAGCTTACGGTTCCACTGCCCCTCTTTCATTGACTTATTCGCTTCGGGGATATAGCGAGCCATGGATAGCATCATCGCCAGGGCGTGTTCAGCGGCCGCGATCGTGTTACCTTCAGGGGAATTGACTACGACGATCCCTTTCCGAGTAGCCGCAGGGACATCAACATTATCTACTCCCACACCTGCGCGGCCAATAATCTTGAGATTGGTAGCAACTTCGATAATTTCTTTGGTGAGGCGGGTTTCCGAGCGAATCATAATCGCATCGTAGTCGCCGACAATCCGCGCCAACTCTTCTGGCTTTAGACCAGTTTTTACATCTACTTGAGCAACTTGTGACAGGATATCAATCCCTGCTTGGTCGATGGGGTCGGAGACAAGAACCTTAGACATGATTCGGTTAGATTTAGGAAAAAACTTCAACGCAATAGGTTATTTTAACTGGATTTGCCCTCGATCGGGGTTATCCATTGATTCAATTTCACAATCTGCTGTCTAAATGAGCAAGTAATAGATCGAGATTGCCGCATCTAGTTTGTGCCACCACACTAAAAAATTTACTTTACACAAACACTTAGGTGATTTCCTCTGACGATCGTAGCCTTTGCATAAAATCAGCCACGCTCACTTCTAAAATTAGCTACAGGTATTTTATTAGCGAGAAATAACCTTAGGCAGGTTTAAAGATATTTAATGGTGGGGGAAATTGTTGGTTGATATTGGGTAAGTCTAATCCCATCCTAGCTTTAGATTGCTGGATATTAATCCCTTGCGCTGCGAGTCGCTCGGTAACTGCAACCAAATCAGCCTGTAATTGGCAATTTTCTTGTTGCAGTTGCATAATCTTGGTCTTAATCGGTGCCAACCGTTCGCCAAATTTGCGCGTATAAATTTTGGGCAATTCCCGAATCACCTGTTCCAACATTTGTCCGCGTTCTCTCAGATTGCGGACGGTTTGACGCAATTGATAAATTTCAAAATCGCGAAGTTGGAGTTGTTCTTGGTGCAAAATTACTTGCTGTTCTACGCCCTGAATTTGCTCGCGCAATAATCTAATTTCAGCTCGATAATCTGCACCGCCAGTGATGCCAGTGATGCCAGTGCCAGTACTGGGTGCGTAATCGGTAGGCTCTTTTACTAGCCGAAATAATTCTTGCGATAACTGCTGAACGAGTCGATCGCGAATATTAAGTTCCTCCCGAAACCGAGTAACTTCTTCTTTTAGCGTAGATATATTGACTGATTGAGTTTGATTCATAGTATACCCAGATAATAACTTAAGCTAAAATTACCAGAATTGCTACGGCGATCGCTAGAGTGATTTTTTCTACTCGAAGAGCATCAGTCCATGCACCCTCACCTCGGATTATGATAGTGTTATGGAAGCAAAAATATCAGCCAGCGAGCGGGAAATCGATGATGAGCGCAGGTAGTAGCAGTACACATCAAATTAAATTTGGAACTGACGGTTGGCGGGGATTAATCGCTGATGATTTTACCTTTGCAAATGTATGTAAGGTAACACGATCGATTGCCGCATATCTCAGTACAGCTTATAGTCAGGATCGTCCGGTGTTAGTTGCCTACGATCCCAGATTTTTAGCAGATAAGTTCGCGCATACTGCGGCGGAAGTGTTGGCAGATTTGGGCTGGACGGTAAAAATTGTCGATCGAGATTGTCCTACCCCAGTAATTGCCTATAATGCTAGGCTACTTAATTCGGCAGGTGCGCTGATGTTTACAGCTAGTCACAATCCAGCACCATATTGTGGGATTAAGTATATCCCCGATTATGCTGGTCCAGCAACTCTCGAAATCACTGATTCGATCGTCGGCAATCTAGCCACGGCTAGCGACGCACCGCCAGAGAACAAGCATCCTGACAAAATTAGTTTATTCGATCCTCAGCCAGAATACTTTAAATTTATTTACACGCTGTTGGATGTTGACCGGATCCGCTCAGCCAAACTCAAAGTTAAATATGATGCGATGTATTCCACCTCGCGGGGATATTTAGACAAAGTCTTGACTCATTGCGGCTGCGAAATTGAAACCTTCCACATGCAGCGGGATGTTCTATTTGGCGGTGGCATGCCCGAACCCAAAGCCGAACTTTTAGGCGAGCTAATCGCCGCCGTCAAAAAAGATAGTGCCGATCTTGGCATGGCAACAGATGGTGATGCTGACAGATTTGGCATTGTCGATGAATTAGGTAACGTCCTCACGCCAAATACCGTCCTCCTCGTCCTTGCCAAGCATTTAATTAAAAACAAAGGTAAAACAGGCGCGATCGTCCGTACCGTAGCGACTACCCACCTCCTAGACAACTTTGCAGCCAAGCATGGTGTCCCCCTAATTGAAACCTCAGTTGGGTTTAAATATATCGGCGAGAAAATGCGGGAAACCCAGGTACTCATCGGCGGTGAAGAATCCGGCGGATTGAGCATCATCGGACATATTCCCGAAAAAGATGGTATCC
>JBJOOY010000524.1:0-4299 GCA_046051065.1 Cyanobacteriota bacterium | reverse complement strand
TCTCCCAACACCAACGATGAGCGGTCCTGTTTTTTGGACTGATGTCGTTAACATTGATGGATGGAGACTTCAAAGAAATTGGGTGTTTGGCAATTATCGCATCATAGATCCTAATGATATTAGACGAGCTTGGGGCGGTGAGACTGCGATGTTAAAAGCCTTTCAATCTCTGGAGCAGACTTTGTAGTAATACAAATCCAGGTAGGCTTTCAGCGGTTACCTTTTCCGCTAATATCAAATGGGAGTTCATTATTTCTTTCACAAGTGGATTTTGAAATTATTGGCGAGATCTCTAACATCGAAGCCATTGCTGTGGGGAAAGGGATTCGAGACCGAGCACGTCTTCAAAAGCATTATGGGCGGGGAAAATGGAGAAAGTTGAAGGGTGTTGCACAAGTACGGCTCCCAAACGATATGATACGTTTAGCTGAAATACATTGGTATGAAGCTCATGGTATTGGAAAGAGAGAATTTAAATTGAAGTTACCATTTCTGGATTAGCCATGAAGCAAGAATTATTGATGCACTTCGCAGTATGTCTAAATAATCAAGGTTACGAAGCTTCACTAGAAGTGGGGAAGCTATATCGTGTCATAGAGGATGAGCAAGCCCAGGCTAACGACCTCATCCGCATTGTTGATGAGAGTGGTGAAGATTATGCATTCTCAGCACAACGCTTTTACCCTGTTCAATTACCACAGAAGGTAGAAGAGGTTTTGTTGGCAACAGCCCGATGATTGCGCCGTAAGCTAACAAGCGGCTGCACTCGGAACAGAATTTACACACAGGGCTGATTGCAAAGGTTATCGCTGTTCGGTGATCCGCCAGCCGTTAGGTTGATTGAGTTCTTGGGTACCCTAGCCAAAAGCTCTAAATACTGAATCAAGTTTATGCAAGAATTTTACGAGATTTTAAGTTCAGCTACAGAAGAACAGCGTCAAAACTTAGCTGAGTTGACTAATTCTGGATTTGGGAGTTCCCCTGAAGTTCTTTGCAACCACATTCGGTATTTGCGGGGCGGAAGTATTGGTCAGCTTTTCTGCAACACTTCTTGGAAGCAGATTGTCACAGATGTTGCCGATCGAGCTTGTATTAATTGGTCTGAAATTTTAAACGTTCGTACATGGCATGAATTACCAACTCAAGAGATTGAAGATGCTGTCGTTGTGAGGCAATTTCAGAATATGTTAGAACAGTTGACACCAAAACAACGGGGAAAAATCCTGATGGATCTGAGACAAGAAAGTAACGATCCACATTTTGAGGGTTTTCTCCTGGGCGGCGGTGCAATGCTTGCCGCAAAGATGAGTGGTTTCGGTGTGTATTTGCTGGCAAGTACTGTATTAGGTGGTCTCACAGGTGCTTTGGGCATTACTTTACCCTTTGCAGTTTATATGGGTGTGAGCCAAACTATTGCATTAATTCTTGGCCCTGTAGGGTGGGCAGCACTAGCTGGAGGGGTTTTATTTTCGCTCAATCAACCAAATTGGAATCGTCTAGGTTTATCTGTTTTATACATTTCAACACTTCGACATTCCACAACCTAACCAGGGCTTGCAGCCGATGATCTCAGAACTATTAGAGGAGTTGACGTTAAATAAATTCAGCATCGAGTTAATCTTAACTAAATGACAGAAACAGTTATTTCCACAGATTGGTTAGATCGATCGGTATTAATTGTCGCACCAGAACTAATTGGTTGTACATTGGTTCGCCAACTTCCTGATGGGCAACAGTTGCGAGGGAAGATTGTCGAAGTAGAAGCATATCAGGAGGGCGATCCTGCTTGTCACGCCTATCGCAAACAGACAAAGCGAAATCAGATTATATTTGGGTCAGCCGGATATGTGTACGTATATTTAATTTATGGGATCTACCACTGCGTAAATATTGTCACCGATCGAGCCGAATTTCCCAGTGCGGTATTGATTCGCGCCTTAGAACTCGATCGAGTGACACTTGCAAACATGCCGCTGAAACCAACAGAAAAACCAGCACGAGTGGCGGCGGGACCAGGGAAACTATGTCAGGCGATGCAAATCGATCTGGCTCTCTACGGTACAAAATTAGCATCCGGACAACCGATGTGGCTGGAGTCTCGATCGCCAGCATGGCAAGCAGAGCTAGATACAGGTAAAATTGAACTCGTACAGACGACCCGCATCGGTTTGACACAGGGAATAGAATTACCGTGGCGCTGGTATATCCAAGGTTGTAAATCAGTCTCGAAATGGTGAATATTGACGATCGAGCATCACACTCGATCGAGTCACACATTTAAAATGATCTATAATCTTTTAAAATTATTAATCTGTGGAAAATACGCCTAACTTACCGATCGAACATCAAAACGTCCCGACCGAACACAAGGGTTTACACGAATTTTTATATAGTACGGCTGACGAGCATGAGGTGGTGAAGACTCAAACACCACTGGATGTAGATCGCGATCGCATTTTACCGCTAACTGACTGGCAAGCACTGGCAGAAAATGCCCGGGTAGCAGGTGTCTACGCCGTTTTGGATGCCACCCACCAGCATCAATATATTGGCTACTCCCGCAATGTCTTTACCTCGCTCAAGGGGCATATCGCCGAACATGGGAGCGATATTTGTGCCTATGTGCGGGTGCAGGCTGTTAAATTTCCCAAACGGGAAGAAATGGAACAGCTCAGAGATAACTGGATTGCTGATTTAGCCACAATTCCACCTGGAAATACTGGGGAAGGCGGCGTGTGGGCAACTACGGTAGGGGAAATCGCCAAAGCTGCTATGTCACCAGCCGAACAAGCTGCGTATGAGGAGAAAAAACTCAAGCTCCGCCGGGCGATGGCAGATAGTGCATTAAGTAAAGAGCTAGATGCAGCAGCTATTTCGGACGAGCAAAAGCGCGAACAGTTTGCTGCGGCGATGACAGATGATAATTGGAGTGCGGTAATTCAAGGGCAGACGGCGGAAACAATGTAATTGGTGTTGCCGATCGTAGATATGATGTCGATTTTATTGACGATCTTTTTCTAATCTTTCCTGGAGTTTTTTCTCATAGATATTGGAATAGGGATATAAAAGCATGCATAAAGCTGCACATAAAACACCAGCAAGAGCAGATATTGATAAAAGATCAGACATGGAAGATATTGTACCTGAGTGTAAAAGAGAAAAGGGCATTGCAGCACATATTACGATTGTGGCCCCGATAAGTAGATTCGCTAAAAACCTGAGTAAGAAAAAAACTATTGCATAAATAAATATAACGCTGAAAGCAGCAACAATCCCTGCAAGATATTCATATTGGTGGATATCGATAGCCATGATTTCAAATCCTGAGATAGAGATACATTTGAAGTATTCCCAATATTTGAGAAGATCTAACGATCGATAAATTCAGAGTTTTAGAGTTTTTATGACAAACAAATTTGCTAACCAAATATTGTTGAAAGTTTTGCAACCGCGCTGCTGGTTAACTGCATTAATCTGTTGGCAATTGTTATTATTGCCCAGTGCAGCTTTAATATCTAACAAATACTATAGCTATCGATCGCCCAGCTTTGATGGAATTGGCAAGATCTATATGGGTAGGGAAATCTCCAATGTCATGGGTCATCAGGGAGCTGATTGGTTAGAACGAACGGATCGATCGACAGAAGAGCAACCGCAGAAAATGGTCAAGGCTTTGGCGCTAAAACCAACGGATGTGGTAGCTGATGTAGGCTCTGGTACTGGCTATATTACTAAGTTATTGGCAACTCAGGTACCCAAAGGACGGGTAGTTGCGATCGATGTACAGCCAGAAATGTTGGAGCTACTCAGCCAACGGATTAAACAGGAGAAAATCTCGAATATCGAGCCACACTTAGGACAGGAGCAAAGTCCAAATCTCCCAGCGGCGAGGATCGATTTGGCGTTGATGGTTGATGCTTATCATGAATTTAGCTATCCCCGCGAGATGATGGTGGGGATTGTCTCTGCATTGAAGCCTGGGGGACGGGTGGTGCTGGCTGAGTATCGCGGCGAGGATCCACTGGTATTTATCAAGCCGCATCACAAAACTACTCAGCAGCAGATGCGGCGAGAAATGGAAGCTGTCGGTTTAAAGTGGCAGAAAACTGAGAGCATTTTGCCACAGCAACATTTGATGTTTTTTACAAAGAAATAGGAGCCAATAACTCCGACAAAATTAATTTTCATTTAGCTTAACATCATGAAAGCGACTGTAATCAAAATAACGATCTCCATTCTCTGATTTATACATGATATCCTCGAACCGATGGTCGAATAAAATTTCGTCTGGTGAATAAT
>JBJOOY010000523.1:0-5232 GCA_046051065.1 Cyanobacteriota bacterium | reverse complement strand
ATCGTGACGAGCTGACTTCAGCGGAGTTCCGTCACAATTGTATTTTTATGTGCTTTGAGGTAATTCTAGAGGAATGCGGCCTAAGATCCCAGTCCGAAAGTCATTCAAAATTAGATGGGCGGTACGTTCTAGATCGCCACGATATTTCTCATTGGCGAGATGATGGAGGTATTCTTCACCGCTTAACGTCGTAGGTACCGAACCATATCTAGCGTTAAATCCGGCCAGGTAGCCCAACTCTTGACACAACTCGATCAAGGCGACTGCCATACTCTGGCGATCGTATCCAGCTTCACCGATATCATCGCAAATTGCTAGTTTCACGGCAGCTTCCTGGTCGTTTAATCGTCCGGGAATAATCCCTGGTGCGTCTAATAAGTCTAACTGTTCGGAAATTCTGACCCATCTTAATTGTCGAGTGACTCCAGCCCTTCTGGCACTATCTACCACCCGCTTATTTAATAGCCGATTGATCAAGGCTGATTTACCCACATTTGGGAACCCAATTACTACCGCTCGGACTGCACGCGGTAACATCCCACGGTCTTTTCGTTTTTGGTTGATCGCGACTCCTACTGATTGGGCAGCTTTGGAGATTGCCACTACCCCCGTACCCTGCTGAGCGTTGGCAAAAAATGGTTGTTCGCCCTGTGCCTCAAACCATTCACCCCACAAATCTTTAACTGGTTGCGGAATCATATCGACCCGATTTAAGATTAACAATCTTGGTTTAGCACCAATCCAGGTCGCCAGTAATGGGTGATAAGTAGCAAAAGGAATTCGCGCATCCCTAACTTCGAGCACGACATCAACTTTTTTTAATTGTTCTTGAAGTTGGCGTTCGGCTTTGGCGATATGTCCGGGATACCATTGGATTGCAGGCATGGGCATGGGAATTAACTACCGATCGATATATCTATTACCAGTCTATCTGGTGAGATCTCAATTCTGATTCATCGATTCCACAATTTCATCGTGATAGGCATGAAAAGAATGATGACGCTCGATCGACACATGACGATCGGGTAATTCGATTTTAAGTTCTTTTTGCACCCGTCCTGGACGACTTCCTAATACAAACACCCGATCGGCCAAAAAAATCGCTTCCTTAACATCATGGGTAATCATAAATACTGTCACCTTCGTGCGTTCCCACAGGTCTAACATAAATTGATGCATGATTTGTTTGGTGTGAATATCCAGTGCCCCAAAAGGTTCATCCATCAGTAGCATTTGTGGCTCCGAAACTAGCGATCGGGCGATGGCTACCCGTTGTTTCATCCCACCTGATAGTTCGCGCGGTAAGGCTTTGCGACAGTGTTCCAGCCCTACTACTTGCAGATAGTGGTTAGCCCGCTCCTGCCGCTCGCGTTGCGATACACCCTGAAGTTTGAGTCCAAATTCAGCATTTTGTTGGACGTTCATCCAGGGATAGAGAGTGTAATGTTGGAAGACCATCCCACGATCGGGTCCAGGACTAGTTACCCGATTACCTGCAATCCGCACCTCACCCGATGTCGGTCGATCGAGTCCAGCAATTTGGCGTAGTAGCGTTGATTTACCCGAACCCGAAGCTCCGACCACACAGACAAATTCACCTGCGGGAATGGACAGATTAATATTATCTAGAACGACAAGTTTACCTGTTTTAGTTGAGAAATGTTTGGACAGTCGATCGATTTGTAGAAACATAGGATTCAGTGGACAGCGATTTGCGCTCCGTCTGCGACGGCTTTAGCATGACCGCCGCTTAGGCGGCGCGCAAGCTTCGAGAGAGTGGACATGGAACCGCTAGATCGACCAACGGCACATCAGGCGGATGACTGCTTGGAAGAGTAAGTCTAGAACCAGCCCGATGATGCCGATAACAATTAGCCCGACGAAAATTTCATCAGTTCTGAGAAAGCGTCCAGCGACGCTAATTCTGCGTCCTAGTCCTTCCGTTGCTGCTACCAGCTCGGCGACGATTACTAACTGCCAAGCTGCTGCTAGGTTGATCCGGCACGCATCGAGAATTCCGGGAATGGCATGGGGGAAGATGACATTTAACAGAGTTTGAAAGCGATTGCCGCCGAGCATATAGGTGGCTTCGATCAGATCCTTCGAGACAAATTTGACGGTATCCATCACCATCAGGGCATTGAAAAAGAACGTCCCGATTAAAATTAGCGTAATCTTAGGTTCTTCACCGATGCCTTGATAGATAATCAGCAAGGGAATAAATGCGGGGGCAGGCATGTAGCGGATCAGTCCGAACAAAGGTTCGAACAGGGCCCGAATACTGGCAAAACTGCCCATGAGCATACCAATTGGAATGGCAAATAGCATTGAGAGCGAAAAGCCCACTCCTACCCGCCACAGGCTGGCGATCGTGTCTTGCCAGAGTTCGCCTGATGCGGCCATCCGCACTGCTGCCGACCAAACTTGACTCGGTGGGGGCAGGAATGTCGGATCGATCGAGCCAAACTGTGTCACCATCCACCATAACAATAGTGGCAAGGCGATCGACATAAATGTCAATGTTACACTCAGCGGCTTGGGAATATCCTCGGCCAGCCGCCAAAAAATCGTGGGGCTGAGCGTGGGAGCAGATTTAGCTGGAGGCAACGATTCACTCATAAATTCCAAGTTACAAAAACATTTTTATCACGACTTTTTCATTTTGGCAGCATAGGCTTTGACAAACCGATCGTCGAATATTTTGCTCAAGTCGGGTTTAGTTTTTGCCATGCCAATTTCTGTTAAAAAGGCACTCATTTTCTGAGCCGCAAAAGGGAGAGAATTCATGTTGTTTCCCGGTTGAAATGCTTTGAGATTTTCTTCAACAGTGAAAATTTTGGTACCGCCAGCATATTCTTTATATTCAGCCGGAGTCACGCCACCGCGTTTGGACATAATTGAGATCGATCCTTCGGGATCTTTTTTAATGGTATCCAGCGTCGCAAACCAACTATCAACCATTGCTTGAACCTTATCTGGATGTGTTTCAATAAACTTACGACTGAATACTAAATGGTCGGAAATTGAACCAGGGAAGTCTTTAGAACTGAATATTTCTTTACTACCTTTGAGCTTAAGTGCTTGAGTAGTAAATGGGGCGAAAACAGCAACGGCATCTACTTGTCCGGCGACAAATGCAGCGGCAGCTTTACCTGTTTCTAATGGAACAAATTTAATATCTTTGGCAGTTAATCCTTGTTTTTTTAGTCCTTGGAGTAAGAGAAAATGATCGACGGTTCCTTCCTCGGCAGCAATTTTTTTACCCCTAAGATCGGCGATCGAATTAATACCACTGCGAGCGATCACTTTATCATTACCTGTAGAATTATCATTAACTAATACTACTACCTGATCTGCTCCGCCAGCGATCGAACTAATCGTATCGCCTAATGTCTGGCTATTTGCATCAATTTTTCCAGCCGTAAGGGTACTAATCGATTCAACATAACCATCGAACCATTTTAAGTCTACAGCAACTTTATTACGATCGAATACCTTTTTGTCGAGTGCAACTTGCCAAGGAAACCAACCAGGCCAGGCGCTAAATCCGAGTCGAACATTTGCCGCCTGCGATGTATTCGTACTCGATGTTGATTCTGGTTGTTTGACACCAGGATTACTACAACTACCGATCGGGATAATTACAGCAAATAACAACAAAGTAACCAGCAGCGATCGCCTTTTCATAACACTTTCTCACCAATAGGATTTTAGACACTTTTACTAAATTCGATATTCGATCGAGCAACCCCGATCGTCATTAATAATTAACAATACGCGCAAAAGCCCGAGAAAAACCTATGCAGTCCTTAACTGCTTAGAGTTCCTCCCGGGCTTTTTTCCCGCCGTGTAATCGGTAATTGTATTTTAGCGATCTACCGATCCGTCTCTCTTGGACCAGCATCAAAATCGAGCAAAATCTCGTTATCGATCGGAACCCTAGAGACTCAATTTAATTTTTAGACTGATCGAAAATTAGGTACTAGACATTACACCGCCTAAGGTATCAAATAACACTCGGGCAAACCGTATATTTAGTTACATTTTAATTTAGGACTGAACTTTATAGTTAGATTTAGAGACGATCGGTAAAATTAATTTCGATCTCAACTTTCGGTTAAAATAACCAAATAGTAGTTCCAACCAATTGAATAAGCTAGGGTAGCTTCTAGGGTTCCGATGACTGGGAATAAGTCATGGCTGGTCCGAGAGAAGCAGTTGGGAGCGATAAATTCCAACCACACGGCGGGAGAAAAGCCCGGGAGAACCATACAGACACTAGAGTTAGCATTTACTAACTCGATCGCTGTTGGCACTCCTGGGCTTTTTAGGTGCGATCGACATGTAGTTTATGTACAACAGTTAGGAGAATTGCATGAGTGTAACGCTTTCAACCGATCCCGATTTAACTGATATCGAGCCTGTCGCTGGGACACCCGCAGATGAAATCGATCCAAATCTGATTTGTCTCCAAGAAAAACTGCCTGGCGGTGCTTATTGGCACGGGGTAGTCAAGCGGGGAAAAACCTTACGGATTCAGGATTTGGCAGGTTCGCACGGGGTCTCAATCGTCTGCTATAACGCCGACAACCCGATCGAGCGGTTTAATGTAGCCGATACTGCCAAGATTCAGTTTAATGCGTTCTTGGGCAAGGGCAAAGTCTTGTATTCAGACATGGGGCGGATTCTGTGTTCGATTACGGAAGATACATCGGCATGTCACGATTTGATATGCGGTTGTAGTAATGCGGCAAGTAATGCAAAAAAGTACGGCAGTGATAATTCCAATAATTCCCGTAATAACTTCCTGAAAGCATTAGGCAAGCGCGGTTTAACCCGCAAAGATCTGATGCCGAACTTAAATTTATTTAGTCGCATTATGGTGTCATCAGATGGTGACTTAAGTTATGACACAACAAGTCAAAAACCTGGGAGCTTTATCGATTTACGGGCGGAAATGAATGTATTAATAGTGGTTTCTAATTGTCCGCATGTTTTACATCCGAGTACTGAATATCAGCCGCAGCCGATTCAATTAACGATTTGGAATTCGTCAGCACCTGCTGCTGACGATCTGTGTCGAAATGCTAATCCTGAAGTGGTACGCGGATTTATCAATACTGATGCATTATTTGCCCAAGAATAAATCTTTTAGTGGCGATCGACGATCGTTCAATTTTTCATTTACTAATTATGTAAAGAGGTAATTATCATGACTTTAACTGCAACGAT
>JBJOOY010000522.1:0-2625 GCA_046051065.1 Cyanobacteriota bacterium | reverse complement strand
GCAATCAAGTCTATCAGGGCATCGCCGTCTATGGGAATAAAGGTTCTACCGATCAACACGCCTACGTGCAACAGTTGCGCGAGGGTGTAGCCAATTTCTTCCTCACCTTTATCGAAGTATTACACGATCGCGAGGGTAAATCTCCCGAAATCGATCCTGGTGTGACTAGTGGTGACTATCTGTCTGGTTTCCTCCAAGGTACCCGCCAAGCATTGTACGACAATCATCGCGACTCGCTGACGGTGACGATCCCCGCAGTTACACCACAGACGGTAGGTGCCTTAATCGCCTTATACGAGCGGGCTGTGGGTTTGTATGCCTCGATCGTCAATATTAATGCCTATCATCAACCAGGGGTAGAAGCAGGTAAAAAAGCTGCTGCTGTCATTCTTAAGTTGCAAGGTGATGTTGTGAAAGAGTTACAAGAGCTAACTACTCCAGTGACGCTGACAGAACTAGCAGCTAAAGTCGGCGCATCCGAACAAGTGGAAGCTATTTACAAAATTCTCCGCCATCTCCATGCTAACGATCGAGGGGTTGTATTCACAGGCGATCTCGCTCAACCTGTCAGCCTCCAGGTGTCTTGGTGCAAGAATTAATAAATTGAGCTAGATTCAACGGCTCTCCTGGGTAGATGGGGGAAATGTAGCGATCGCTACATTTCCCCCATCTACTCAATTTTAACTTTTACCTAATTTTTACGGTTAGATTGGCTGAAATTTTACTGCCAATAATCAGCCAAACTTATCACCATAACTACGGGAGAGCCGAATTCACCTTGGTTGACAAAATAGGTATGGAATCTCAACATCACTCGAACGGTTTACCGTCTGCGATAGCAATCGATCCCATCTCCCAATCGCTCACTCAACAAATCGAAGCTCGCGCCCGCGAAATTGGCTTCCATGCGGTGGGTATTGCCGCGATCGATCCTGATGATACCCTAGCTAGTAACCAACGCCTGCAAGAGTGGCTAGCCTTGGGCTATCAAGCAGATATGGCCTGGATGGCAAATCCACGCCGTCAGGATATTTATCAACTTATGCCCTCAGCTCAAACCGTAATTGCGGTCGCGCTTAATTATTACACCCCACATCAACGTCCAGACGATCCAGCTTACGGGAAAATTGCCCGTTACGCTTGGGGACGAGATTATCACAAAGTAATGGAGAAAAAACTCAAACAATTAACCAATTGGCTGATTGAAAAATTTGAGGGAATAGAGACACGTTATTATGTCGATACTGGGCCAATTCAAGATAAATTTTGGGCACAAGCTGCAGGAATTGGATGGATTGGAAAAAATGGAAATGTCATCAATCGTCAATACGGTTCGTGGGTATTTCTAGGCGAAATTGTGACTAATCTTCAAACTATTTCTAGCGATCCCCATGTACAGTATTGCGGCTCGTGTACCCGCTGTCTTGATGCTTGTCCGACGGGTGCAATTACCCAACCTTATGTTGTCGATGCCAATCGATGTATTGCTTATCATACGATCGAAAATCGCGCACCGAATTTACCTCCAGAAATTGGGAATAATTTACAGGGATGGGTTGCTGGTTGCGATATCTGTCAAGATGTCTGCCCCTGGAACCAAAGATTCGCTCAACCTACTGATGTAGATGATTTTCAGCCCAATCCCGATCGAATCGCACCGGGATTGAGCGAACTTGCATCACTCACTGACGAGGTGTGGGATCGCAGCATGCGGGCATCTGCGTTGCGTAGAATTAAACCAAGGATGTGGAGACGGAATGCAATTGCAAATCTTCACAATCGGGGATAGCAAAAATACTGTCAATTAGATTACAATTTCCTAATATAGACCTCGGCTTCCTAACAAATGCAGAATAACTCTAAGCTTGTCATTTTTGATTTCGATGGTACTCTGGCTGATACCTTGGGTGCGTTAATGCGAATCAGCAATCGGTTAGCACCTGAATTTGGCTATTTACAGATCGGTGATGAGCAGTTAGCTAATCTCAAGTATCTAAGTTCTTGGGAAATTATCAAGCTTTCTAAAGTTGCGTTGTGGAAGTTACCCTTTTTAATAAGAAGGGTGAAAGAGGAATTTCCTAGAGAAGTGAGGAATGTAAAATTATTTCCAGGGGTAATCGAATTATTAAATACCCTCAAACTTCAGGGATATCGATTGGGAATTGTTAGTTCTAATGCTGAAGAAAATATTCGATCGCTCTTGAAGCAAAATCAGATTGAGCAACTCTTTGATTTTGTTACTACTGCTTCTACTTTTGGTAAAGGGAAAGCAATTGCTAAAGCGATCAAACAACATGATTTTGCTAAGTCTGATGCAATTTATATCGGTGACGAAATTCGCGATATTCAAGCTGCACGATCGATCTCAATTCGGATTGTTGCTGTTGGTTGGGGCTTCAATGCACCAATCGCCTTAATCAACAAACAGCCAGATCTATTAATCACCAAACCCCAAGCATTACTTAATGCTTTAGCTCACTTTTATCCCTCGAAAACTAGTAGTCAGCTAGCTTGTTTGTAACCCAAGCAGCCTAAACTGTAATTCAAACTCATGATTGTCGATCGCAATCAGCAGACCTATTCATCTGTTGGCATAGTTGAATATTATGCCAAATTAATGGCTTT
>JBJOOY010000521.1:0-2771 GCA_046051065.1 Cyanobacteriota bacterium | reverse complement strand
AATCGAGTTTGTATCCTGTATCGGTAACAGCTACACCACAAAGATTGCTGGATCGATCGCTTTTATTTTCATCTTTAAAATTAGCAGCTAATGACAACAGTTTTATCAATTGAAACAAGTTGTGACGAAACTGCGGTGGCAATCGTGAACGATCGTCAAGTTTGCAGTAGTGTCGTCGCCTCTCAAATCGATATCCATACTCAATATGGCGGGGTAGTGCCAGAAGTTGCCTCTAGGCAACATTTATTAACAATCAATCAAGCGATCGCTCGAGCGATTCAGGAAGCTAATCTCGATTGGACACAGATCGACGGGGTTGCTGCAACTGTCGCCCCTGGCTTAGTTGGTGCGCTGATGATTGGGATGAGTGCGGCGAAAACTTTGGCAATTTTGCACGACAAACCTTTTCTGGGCGTTCACCATCTCGAAGGACATATTTACGCCTCTTACCTGAGTGCGCCAGAACTGAAGCCCCCATTTCTCTGTTTGCTAGTCTCAGGGGGACATACTAGCCTGATTCACGTCAAAGATTGTGGCGTATATACCGAACTCGGAGCAACCCGCGATGATGCGGCAGGAGAAGCCTTTGACAAAGTGGCCAGATTGTTAAAGCTAGGCTATCCAGGCGGCCCTGAAATCGATCGATTGGCGAGTCATGGTAATGCTAGTCTTTATCCTCTGCCAGAGGGCAATATATCGCTGCCTGGCGGTGGGTTTCATCCCTACGATTCGAGTTTTAGCGGCGTAAAAACTGCGGTGTTGCGATTGGTACAGAAATTAGAGTCAGAGGGCAAAGAAATCCCGAACGCTGATATCGCCGCTAGCTTTCAATCTAGTATTGCTCGATCTCTCACGAAACGGGCGATCGCTTGTGCGCTAGATTATGGCTTAGATGCAATTGCGATCGGTGGTGGAGTTGCTGCCAATCGCGGACTCAGAGCTACATTACAATCGGCAGCCAGCCAGCGGGGAATTCAGGTATTATTGCCACCAATGAAATATTGTACCGATAATGCCGCAATGATCGGTTGTGCGGCAGTCGAACATCTCCAGCGAGGACATGTTTCTCCGCTCGATTTGGGCGTACAATCGCGGTTATCTATTATGGATGTGATGACTTTATATAGTGTTACCTAATCTAGTAAAGTTTGTATAATTTATGATTTGTCGATCGCATAAATTCTGACGGGTAAAGATTGAAAAGCTGCATCTTTTTCATACTGCATGCCAATTTTCTCAGCCACGCGAATAGATCGGACATTTTCAGGCTCGACGATCGAGATTAAGCGAGTTATTTCCAGCCGAGCGAATGCATAATCTCGGGTAGCGATGGCAGCTTCAGTTGCTAATCCCCTACCCCAATATATAGTAGCCAATCTGTAGCCAACCTCAATTTCTGCCTGTCCATCGATCTGTTGTGCAAAAAGACCACAGTAACCAATTAACTGTCGTTCCTCCTTCTGTTCGATGGCATACAGACCCCAACCTCGTTTTTCATAAGACAAAAGAATATTATTGATCGTGCTTTTGGTCTGCACTTTTGTTTTAATACCTGAAATAGAAAAATGCATCACTTGCGGATTGGCAAAAATAGCAGCTAGGGCATCAAGATCGTTCAAATTAAAAAATCTGAGTCTAATTCTTTGAGTTTCAGCAATTATCATATTTCTATTAAACCAATCGACATTTAAATTAAATAGCTGTAAAATATCGGCTAAATTACCAGTACAATAGTTTAATCGATCGAACGATCTTTTAGCTGCTGTTGTTAATTGTAGATCGTCGTTCCAAGTCTGTTCTTGAGGCCCAGAACAGACGATCTCATTTACGGATCGGCTCTCCCGTAATCATTAATTCTCGATCGAATCAACAGCCCGATCTCACCCGATCGTTCTTACATTGCCAGCCATAATCCCATTAGCACGATCGCCGTAAAGATTAGTGCGATCGAAATAAAATTATTATCTTGAGTATTAACTTGACTGAGATCTACAGGTGCATATTTTTCATCGATCGATTGTGGCTGTTTTGGTGGTGGTGAATTGCGAGCTGAACTACCTCCCCCAACTTTGCCATCTCGATCTTCTAAGTGCGACAGATCGGGAATTTTAGTCAACCATTCATCCCGACGAACTAATTCGGGCGCTTCCATGATATAAAGCATCCGTTTACTCGCTTGGCGGGTATCGAGATTGGGATGATTTGATAATTTGCGACACAGCGCCGTTGCTTCCTTAATTTGCCCTGCGGCTTCAAACGCAGTTACCAGCCAGATTTGTACTTCACCACCAATCTTGGTATTTGGCTGAATTTGAGCGATCGTCTTCAAAAAATAGCTGACTGCTTGGCGATATTCTCCCCGTTCGAAGGCAATTTGTCCAGCTTGGTAATTAGTCTCGAAAGAAGTCATGGGGCGATCGATGTAGAGTTTAGAAGGTATAAGTTAAATATGTTGCTATTTATATATGGTAACTCTGCTCTCGATCGATAGTTATCTCATTCGTCCAACCTTAGCCACTCCATGAAGACTAATCCCGATCGATCTCCACCAGAATCTAACCCACCGCGTCCCCTCCTCGTCCAATGGTGGCAAAAGTGGGGCGAAAATATCCAAATCTTAGTGCTGGCATTGGGATTAGCTTTCTTGATTCGGACATTTGTTGCCGAACCGCGCTATATCCCCTCAGAATCGATGTTGCCAACTTTAGAGACTGGAGATCGATTAATCGTCGAAAAGCTCTCCTACTACTCTCGTCCCCCGCTCAGAGGGG
>JBJOOY010000520.1:0-8638 GCA_046051065.1 Cyanobacteriota bacterium | reverse complement strand
CTAGCCGTGAAATTTGCCACATTACCAGCAAGTATCGACGAACAATCGTCACAATTACTAGATATTGGCAGCAAGATCGATTTGACAGGCATGAGCTGGCACAGCGAGCAGGAGGAACAACTCTGGAGCGGAATTCAGACAGGAATTTGGGGTACATCCTCGATCGGGTGTAAATTAGGCGTTAGATCCACAGCAGTAGTAGCCACAATCTCTACACTTGATGATTTGACAGCTCATACCGCTAGGGGAGTGATTCATCTCAGTAGTGGAATTGGTGCCTGTTCGATCGATCGAGCTACAGACATCTCCACCCTCCGCACTCATTGTGAATCAGCGGGTGGCTTTATGTCTGTATTACAAGCACCGATCGAGGTGAAGCAAGAAGTAGATGTATGGGGCTATCGAGGTAATGGGGTAGCTCTAATGCACCAGCTTAAACACCAGTTCGATCCTGAAAATATTCTCAATCCCCACCGCTGTTTCGGCGTTGATTAACTAAATCGAGATCGATGCTGATGAATCTCAATACGTATATTCCTCACCTATTTTAGCACTCACCCCCTAGCTAGACAGTGCCCTACATTTTACCCTTAATTAATTACCCCCCCATATTAGCGGGAGAGCCAGTAGCCTCATCACCAATTAAACAGCCATCTTCCATGTGGATAATGCGATCGGCAACATCCAAAATGCGATTATCGTGAGTCACCATTAAAATCGTACAGTTTTGCTCTTTGGCGAGTTGCTGCATCAAGTTGACAACTTCCCGCCCAGATTTGCCATCGAGTGCGGCGGTGGGTTCGTCAGCCAGAATTAACTTAGGCTGACTAACAAGGGCGCGAGCGATCGCCACCCGCTGTTTTTGACCGCCAGAAAGCAAATCGGGATAATAGTTAGTACGATCGTGCAAACCGACAGCGTTAAGGATATTGATAGCTCGTGTCTGCCGATCCGTAATGTGGGGATGGAGTTTGAGCGGCATACTCACATTTTCCCAGGCTGTTAAGCTCTTGAGCAGGTTGTGAGCTTGAAAAATAAAACCAATTTGACTGCGGGTACTGACTAATTGTTGTTGGTTGGCTCCGAGTAACTCGTGCCCCAGGATTTTGAGACTACCTGTTTGCATCGATCGTAATGCACCAATCAGTGTCAGCAGCGTAGTCTTGCCGCTACCTGAAGGCCCAGTGAGGATGGTAATCTCACCTTCAGCGATTTGGAGATTAATGTCATTGAGGACGGGAATTTTGAGACTTCCTTGTCCGAAACTGTGATGGAGATTTTGAATGTGAATAGTTGGTTGTGACAACATGATTTCGCTTAAAATACATCAGCAGGATCGGCAGCACGGAGCTTATTAGACGCGATCGCCGCAGAAATTAGACACATGGCGAGAGTTAAAGTAAACACTGTCAGAGCTAAATTAAACGTCATCACTAGCTCCAGTTTAGTTAATCCTGTCAGCAGTTGATACATCCCCAACGACGCCACAAATCCGGGCATGTAACCTAAGATCGCCAGGAATAAAGCCTCTTGAAAAATGACGAGTCTGAAAGCCTTACCTAGCTTATACTTCTCCCCCAAGCCTGTGATGAGGATTGAACTCATGACCTCTTCATTACCAATGAAGCATAAATAGAAGTATAAGCCTTTTACAGCAGGGCTTACAGCCATTTAAAATAACTACAAGGGCTATTTTATGGGCTTGTCACACTTTCTACTCTTTATGGCTGGTTTGTCAAGTCTATTAACCGAGTGGAGTATTAGCAAATAGGAATCGACCAAATATTGCCAATAATGCCGCGAGGACAGCACCTAGCAGTGTCCCCCCAAATCCCCATAGTCGAGCGTCCAATCCCTTTAAATTGCCCTCTACCACAACTAATCGTCCATCCACCCCGTCAAACTTACCTTTAAGATCGCTAAATCCTAACCGCATCTCTTCTCGTAAATCGGTAATCGCTTTGCTGTTGGATTCAATTACCTTTGTGTTAGATTCTGTGACTCTGGCAATATTTTCGGTGATCCGTGCCAGTGAATCGATTGACCTAGTATTAGCCGCAATTAAATCTTTAATTTCTCTGATGTCTGTGTCGGTTGCTGATGTCATAATATTTAGTAAGTTGTTTTAACTATCGATCGCGCTGCTAGTAACAGTCCATCGATCGAAATAGCCCTCGCCTTAACTGGTGGGGGCTATTTTGATTATATGAGATAGATGACCGCCCTAGATGAAGCAGGAGAGTTTTTTGATGCTGTTGAGGATACCTTATTTGGCTGTTTAGGGTAGATATCTTCCCAAGTAGATCGGCAACAAATCTTCATCTTCATGGGTGTTAGCAAATTCAGCTAATAAACGTGAATGCAGCCTAGCCTGAATAGATTTCATGTTATCTATCACTGTCTCTAATTTCCTCGCTTCTTTTGCTTTACTAGACTTGGGATAAGCATTAATTAAGATAGCGCGGGTTTGTTCTAAGTCATAAACTATTTGTTTATACTTGTCTCCGACGAATTGATGCTCTTCGATATCTAAAGCCTTCTCTTCTTCTGACATAATTACTCTCCATTAATTACTCGATCGGTTACTGATCGATCCATACTTACATTGTACAACGTTAGTAAGTATTTGTCAGTACTTATCAGTTTCTGTACTTATATACATACCGATAAACTCCCAGATGACAGTACTTATATATCATGACTAGTACTTATAGCATGATATATTTAAAGAAGGTCGTTAACAGGACATGTAAGTATAAGTATGAATATCGATTTAGGAAGGGTAGAGAGTACCCCCACTGTCGAAGATAAAATGATGGCATCATTCAGAATCGATCGCGATGAGTGGAATCGATTCGGACTACTGGCAAAGCGGGAACGGCTAAACGCTACCCAAGTACTGACAGAGTACATCCAGAAATGTTTGAACGCTGACCGGACATACTTCGATAGCAGGATGAGTACTGATGATAGCAGTACAGACCATGAATCTGTCAGTATCTATACTGATGATGTATCGGAACTAATAGATGAACGGATAAGTACAGTTATCAGTACGTTGTCAGTACAAAAAGAGGAACAGATCGATCGTCTTGTCAGTACGACTGTCAGTACAGCGTTAATACCTATTAAAGATGAAGTCAAAGTTTTACAAGCAGAACTATTAGAACTAAAAAAGCTCGTCAACAGTGGTGGAGTAAAGCCACTGGAAAAAGCCGATTTAACGGTGAATGAAGTATCAGCACAAACTGGATTAAACAGACAAGCGATCGAGAAACATCGTAACGAGGGGACTTTATCTGAGCTTGGTTATCGTGCGGATAAAATGGGTTCAAAGTGGCAGTACTACAAAGAGTCAAATGATGTTTGATACTATTCTTTGACAGCTAAGATTCTTGGATGAATTCCGTCTCAGAAAGTATACCCAACTAGACACATTCAAACTGTGTCTTTTTTGATGTCTCTTAAAGCTATTCTCTCAAGGTCTAAGCTATTATGAGACATAGTTTACTTGTTCTAGTATTTGAGATGGGTGAAATTATCGGTTACGCACGGGTCAGTTCGATCGGTCAAAGTTTAGATATCCAATTAGACAAGTTAAAGCACTGCGATCGAATCTACCAGGAGAAGGTAAGTGGAAAGGTAGACTCTCGCCCAGAGTTAAAGGAATGTCTCAGTTACATTAGGGCAGGTGACACATTGGTAATTTCTCGACTGGATAGATTAGCGAGATCGACACTGCACCTATGCCAGATTGCGGAATTACTGAGGACTAGAGAAGTTGCCCTACATGTTATCGATCAGAGTATCGATACTTCCACTCCCACGGGGAAACTGATGTTTAACGTCCTAGCCGCGATCGCTGAGTTTGAAACTGAGATTAGATCCGAACGTCAAAAAGATGGCATCAACCAAGCTAGGGAAAGAGGTATACCATTAGGTCGCAAAAATGCATTAACCCCATCACAAGTATTGGAACTCCGAGAACGACGGGACAGTGGGGAGTTAATCAAAGATTTGATGCGAGAGTTCAGATTATCTAAAGCGACAATCTATCGATACCTGGAAGCAACCGCACAAAAATAGCCTTAAAGCACTTTTATTGGCTATCTATAAGGATTTGAGTGGCACACAGATTGCAGATTAGGTTTGGATTTAAGCACTACAGTACATGAATACTGTAATTACTAGGATCGATAAGTTAATATTAGCGAGCTTTTTTGTCAAAATAGTCTAGGTATAACTCATAACTCTTTGTCAGACAATCATTAAGGTGTTTTCAAGCAATATTAACTAAACGAAAGATAGATTAAATCGGTTTTAGTGATGGCTTACAGATCGATCTCTTACCGCTCATAGACCAGGACGGTCGGTGGGAAATTCTTCGAGTTTGATACTACTGGTTCGGTCGCGATGATGATAGGCGATCTCTAGACTCGATCTGTAGTTCTGAAGTCGATCGATAAAAATCGACATAGACTTCCGGTATCGATTTTAAAGTTCCGTCTGTCTCCAGAACTCTGACTGCATTCGTCAAAACTGTTTGAAGCTTGGAGACTTCGCCACTAAAGAAGTGAACTTCCCATCCGCTAGGTTCACAACAGCCGAACCGATCGAGGAATTGTGTATGGGTCAATTTCTCTCCTTGTGGTTCGATCGTCTTTGAGATCGAATTCACCTCTCCTAGCTCGATCTTCTCATCAAAGCCATCATCATCGGGTTCGATATCATCCTCGATCCAATCATTGGATTTGGGTTTGGGTTTGGGTCGGATATCGGTAAATTGAAGGACTGATATCGGTTGAGATCTATCCTGCTTTGCTATGTCTATCCTCAACTGTTCAATCGTTCGCTCTAATGATGAGACAGTCTTCATCAACTTACCGATGATATTGGCGTTAGTTTCTTTGGGTTTGACGTACTCCCCTGTTAATGCTGATGTGAGCAAGCTGATTATTACCGCTGTTCGATCGTGCTCGGCATCTCTCCGAGCGTCGATCGCTTCCAATATTCCGACTGGGATTCTGAGAGTAGTTTGTTGTGTTGGCATTGTTCTTTAATTACATAATTCGATAGTTCGATTATATCGAATCGCAGTATCCCATTTAACGCAATTCCAATGGTTTCGGCTGATAGACAGTATCCCACCAACAACAGCAGATTTTAGCTAGCCTAGAGCCCGCTTCTATCGATATCTGGCTATATCTGGTAATGCTTTCGAGTTTTGTGGGTAAGTAGGATCTATAGCGAATCGATAGCGATCTGAAATCTGTGGGTATATATACCCGCATTTTTTTGGTTTGAACAGAAACGCTTTGCCTTGAATCATTCGATATGACGCTAGACGATCTCTAGAATCGATCGAGGAATATCAATCGGCTTCTTACTTGATGTGCGAGTTTTCACCCATTCCCCACAATCCTCAACTACTGTGAGGATTTCCCCTTCTGGGAGATCGAAATCATCACCGCCGATGTATTTGACTCGATCGCCTAACTTAAATCTGGTTGCTGGGGGGATGACTCGTACCACTGCTGTTGAGAGTATCTTCAAGTCTCCGCTGTAGATGATGTCGCCCTCAACTCGATCGACTATTAACTTCTTTCCGCTTTTCCCGATGATGGTCGAACCAGGGGTGATTTTTGCCATGATATTCTGTAGTCTTTATTCTTACAAAGGTGAAATTCCTGCCCCCTCTCTACTACTATTTTTAAAATTCTTCCTGGATATAGTGACTTATCCGTCACATCCGTCACCCCCTATACCAGGAGCGGGATTGCAACCCGTCACAGACCCGTCACGACCCGTCACGACCCGTCACGACCCGTCACGCTTTGAAAACTTTGACGGACGCGATCAAAGCCTAGAAGCTTATTAGATCGCCATTCTCATTCTTTTTGACCTCTAATTTGGGTTCTTCAGCTTGCTTCAAGTCACTAGTACGTCACTAGTACTTATATGTTGGTACAAAAATATTATCCTGAAATGGCGTAAATGCGTTATGTAATCATTACTTAGATGCCTTATCATCGGATATCGATCGCCATAAAAGCAAGATTCAACGCCTGAAACGCATACCCCATATTTGATGTCTGCTGTCAATGCGTAAGTCCTATCCCCTTGGGTTGTCTGTGACGGATGTGACGGGTCGTGACGGGTCTGTGACGGATTGCAATCCCGCTCCTGGTATAGGGGGTGACGGATGTGACGCTTTTTTTCAACTCAGGGGAAAAATTTTGATTTTAATAGTAAGAGGGCAACACACATTTCACCTTTGTAATTTATTTGCAACCTCTTTTAAGGACTAGAAACTTTCTAGCACGTCATCGTCTGACATCTCCCGCAATCGCAAACCTTCAATAACTTTTCCGTCGCGAGTATGCTTGTGAGCGATCGAAAACCCTAAGCTATCGTTACAAAGCTCTAAAAGAGATGGGGTGAAGTTTTTAATGCTCTTAGATTTAAGTCCTGACTCTTCACAGTAGCCCTGGTAGTCCTTATACAGCTTCCCACAACCCACAGAGCCGTTAGGATCGATAATTAGCTTTTCATCGTAGAAAGCCGCTACAGAATCTTCCCGTATAGTCATCTCCCAATTAAGTTCTTTGACTTCTTTAACAATTTCAGCCTCACGAATAGTAGCCGTTACCCACTCATCTGAAAGAGAGAGCAAATAGGTGGTGAAGGCGGTTAAATCGGTTTCAAACTAGGAGTGAGATTTTGGGCAGATTCGATCGCTTTATCTAAAGCCTCTTGACCACCACCGAAGATGAAGTCATCTAGCCCCTTGTATTGGTCATCCCACTTAATCGATCGAGTCTCACAGCCTAATTGTGCAAATAATTTAGCCAGTTCCTTTCGTGCCCTTTGAACTCGTTTGACTGTTTGAGGATTGGCATCTCGATCGAATGCGATAAGAATAGTTCGTCCATCAGTAGCAAGTGTTTTCAAATCGGGAATTAGGCTTAATTTGCCTCCTGAGCCGTCATCGCTATCAGATGATGATTTGTACCCGCAATCGATACCAGGAAGGCTGACGACAACGTAACCAGCCGCCAAACCTGCGTAAGCTTTCTTTTCGCCTTCGGTGATAATCACAGGTATTTCAGGATGGTCTAGAATCCATTCCCAGAAGTCATTACCCGATTTCTCAACACTATACCGAGCTGCAATAGTCGCCCAAAGTCCCTCCGTCACATTGGGGCAATAGGCACGGGGCGATACACCCTCAGCACCTAAATACTTTTTGAACTTCCCTGGTTTCTTCCGATCGGCTGGTGGGTTGGTAGGCTTTAATCGAAAATAGTCTGTTTGGGCACGATCGGCTAAACCATAGAAAGGGAGAATGTACCAGCCGCCGTGCATCTTTCTGACCCGATCGAGTGTAGAGTTATTAATCCGCCCATTGGCTAATCGATTAAGACTCCAGTTGAGCTGTTCCAGGACAAAGAGAATATCCTCATTCTCAACTTCTTCCCCGCCCCGATACTCGATAATCGATGTCAAATCGAGCGATCTGACATTAAGCTTCAATAGTTCGAGGTCATGATCTGCAAATTCTTCGGTCTGTAAATAGTCGATAGATTCCATATGTTAAAATTAGGGTAATTGTTTTTGTTTGTAAGGGCTAGAACGTTCTCTAAATCGGCGTTCTAGCCCTTATGTTTTTGTCTACTTAGTATTCGGGGGCGGGATGTCTGTACTAACCAAGCCGGAGGGATTAGACATAAAATCGAGATAGTTTTTGTTTTCGTTTTCGCTTTCGCTGTTATCGCTGGGGGCGATTTTTTGTGCTAATTTCCGACCAGCATCGATCTCTGAACTGTCATCTACGTGGCTGTAGGGCGATACTCATCGGAGCTTGGTAAGCTGGCTAAGTATCTCTCGATCGCACGTTGGTGAGTCGGTGAATTGTCGCCATTAACTAGCCAGTCGCGGACGAGATCTTTTACCCAAACGATGCGATCGGAACCTGGGAGGGTATGCCAGTGAATTCCCCGCCGTAGAAGTCCGCGAACACGCCAATCCTTCAGCGTGTCGGATGAAACTCCCGCGTGAAGGCACATTTCGCGGGTTGGGACACATGCCCAAGTTAAAGGGGGACGGGTGACTTTGTATGTCATTTTGGATTTGATTTGGTAGCGATAAAGGGGAAAGACTGCACTAGAAAAAGGTGGATTCGGGTGCTGAAATGAAATATACCAAGGAGCAAGCAGAATTCAAAGCAAAAAAATGTATGGGGTTCGCCAAGCTGAAATCTTTACACATCAAAGGTTTTGGAAGTAGCACTTCAAACAACTACCAGATGTATTTATTTTTATTTTTTCAGATTCGCATCCTCCCTTACAACGTCCAAGCCGATCGGACTCCCAACCACTGCGATCGATCCTTCTACTCGCCTTCCTTTCTTCTCTCCGCTTGTTCTGGCATGATCCACATATCTTCGACTTGGGCATCTGCTTGACTAGGGACTGAACATGGCACTTTTGACAGCTAAATATTATTTTTTTATCCTCATATTTTTTAACAGGCTTGTAGCTTATTTTTTGTAGTTCAAGTTCACGAATCAGGTCGGCTTTCATTATCATGTTATATTTCATGAAATTGGCTCCACTAGTATTGATACATAGTTGTTTAT
>JBJOOY010000519.1:0-5989 GCA_046051065.1 Cyanobacteriota bacterium | reverse complement strand
TCGATCGCTTCGCTACCACCTTTTAAAATTACCCCATTACCAGATTTAATTGCCAAACTTGCAATCTGAATTACAGCATCGGGACGCGCTTCAAAAATCACCCCTAACACGCCTACCGGACAAGTGATGCGATGCAGGATCAAACCCTGATCTAGTTCTCGCTGAATCTGAACTTGCCCCACTGGATCGGCTAATTTCCCTACATCTCGGACACCTAAAATTGCCCCTGTTAATTTAGTTGCATCTAATTTCAACCTTGCATATAATGCTGGCACAATTTTCCCCTGTGCTGCTTGACAATCGGCAGCATTTGCCGTAACAATTTCATCTGCATGAATTTCTAAAGAGCGAGCAATTGCTTCGATCGCCGCATTTTTAGCATCAGCGGAAAGGCTAGCCAAATGTTGAGCGGCTAATCTAGTTTTTTGGCAGATTTTTGTCAGCATGGGAGTTAGGGAATAGAGGATAGGGGATAGCGCTATTTTATTCTTTGATCATTGGCATTATTTAGGATCTGTAGGGGTAGGTTTATGCAAGTATCATGCGATATTTACAAGTAATTTTTCAACAAAACCTACCCTCATCACTAGAATAAAATATCCCTGGGAATGGCGATCGATTGTGGCTTGAAAATGACAAATAACTATTTTCTTCTCGATTGAAGTTTCCGATAAACATCGCGGATATCGACGTTATGATGGGCGATCGCGACCAGGGTATGATAAAAAAGATCGGCAACTTCTCCAGCTATTTGTTCTGGATCGTCATCTTTACAAGCCATCACCACTTCAGCGGCTTCTTCACCAATTTTTTTGAGAATTTTATTGTCGCCACCTGCGAACAGAGTTTGAGTATAAGAACCCTCACGGGGACGATCGCGACGATCGCAAATAGTATTGTATAAGTCCGAAAGTGTATCGGCTGGTGGTGCAACTTTAGTTGAGCCAACTTGATGGAAGCAACTGCGTTCTCCTGTGTGACAAGCAATATCACCAATTTGCTCGACAGCGATTAGTAGTGCATCGCTATCGCAATCATAGCGAATGCTTTTAACATGCTGAAGATGTCCGCTGGTTGCTCCCTTATGCCAAAATTCCTGACGAGAACGGCTCCAAAACCAAGTCTCACCTGTGGTTAGGGTTTTTTGGAGTGATTCGGCGTTCATCCATGCCATCATCAGTACCGTTCCATCCAGGTAGTCTTGGATAATTGCGGGAACTAAACCGAGCGCATCATATTTAATTCGATCAATCGGAATAGCAGCGGACAGATTGATAGATTCATCGACAGGCATGTGATTGAGTTAAAAATAGTTAAATTTGGTGTTTACACACCTGACTAAATTTTACCAAATAATTGGATCTAAAGCCTCGATCCGATCAAATATCTTGAATATCGATCGAGGTTAAAGTTACCATTATTTGGCGTAAAATTATTAATTCAATCGAGCAAAAATATCGATCAATGATCCTAAGGAAGTATCAAACAGGATGGCTAGTTGAATTCGATCTAGCATTCTGTTGAATATTCCAAAGTCCGGCATAAATGCCATTTTGAACTAATAATTCATTATGAGTGCCAGCTTCGACTAATTGCCCTTGTTCCATCACATAAATTCGGTGAGCATTACGAATTGTCGATAGACGGTGGGCGATCGCGATCGTAGTTCGATCGAGTGTAATTCGCTCTAGCGATCGTTGAATTGCTGCTTCTGTTTCATTATCTACTGCTGAAGTCGCTTCATCGAGAATTAAGATCGGTGGATTCTTTAAAACCGCTCTAGCAATCGCAATTCGTTGGCGTTGTCCACCCGATAATTTTTGGCCGCGTTCGCCGACGATCGTGTCATAACCGTTAGGTAATTGAGTAATAAATTCATCAGATTCAGCAATTTTAGCAGCGGCGATAACTGACTCAAAATTTGCATCTGGATTTCCATAGGCAATATTTTCCCGCACGGAACCATGAAATAAGAATACATCTTGACTGACCAGTCCGATCGATTTCCGCAAGTCCGCCAGATGTAAATCTTGAATATTAATTCCATCGAGTGTAATCGTTCCCGATTGAATTTCATAGAGCCGGAGTAATAATTTAACTAAAGTGCTTTTCCCCGAACCTGTCGCACCGACAATAGCGATAGTTTTTCCGGAGGGGATGATTAATGATAGTTGTTTGACAGTAGTTGTTCGATCGGGATAAGCAAAAGTCACATCTTTTAATTCGATTTCACCTTTAACTATTGGTAAGGCTAAATGTCCAGAATCAATTGCAATTGGCGTATCGAGTAACTCTAATACCCGATGAGTAGAAGCCATCCCCCGTTGATAGAGATCCAGAGTTTCACCTAATCGCGTTAGCGGCCATAATAACCTTTGGGTAAGATAGATTAAGATACTGTAAGTACCAACAGCTAATTCACCTCTGACAGCAGCCATTCCGCCGAATAATAGGGTGATTGAAAAACTGAATAAAACTGCCATCCGAATCAACGGTACAAACGCCGCACTAATCGCAATTGTTCGGCGATTACTCAAACTATAAGCTTCACTATCAGCTCGCACTCGATCGAGTTCGTAGGCTTCGGTAGTAAAGCTTTTAATTGTAGTTATCCCACCTAAATTATTCGCCAGACGACTATTTAGCAAGCCAACTTTTTCCCGAACATTACTATAATAAGGTGCCAAAAATTTTTGAAACCAAATCGAGCCGAGAATAATAATTGGCACTGGAACTACCGACCACCAGGCTAGTGTCGGGGCGAGCACGAAAAATACTCCACCAATAACGATCACATTAGTTACGACTTGAATAATCTCATTCGCTCCAACATCCAAGAATCTCTCTAATTGATTGATATCATCGCCCAGGATTGCCATGAGATTGCCAGTACTTTGATTTTCAAAGTAGGCTAGTTCTAATTGTTGGGTATGCCTGTAAACATCGAGGCGAAGATTATGCTGGATTTTTTGAGATAAATTGCGCCACAAATTGGTGTATACATATTGGGAAAGTGATTCTAAGACCCAGACGATGACAGTAATAATCGTCAATAGGATTAATTGTTGCTCGACATTTTGGATTCCCCAATTGGCAATAAATGAGTCTTGTTTTTTAACAACAACATCGACAGCGATCCCAATTAAAATTTCTGGGGCAACATCACATAATTTATTAAAAATTGATGAGATAACTGCTCGCCAAGTTTGAGCGCGATATTTTTGTCCGTAGGCTAATAATCTTTTGAGTGGCTGGGTATTATTTGTCATGATATTATCTAGTTACCCGGATGTAAGCTATTAATTAGATTTAGTACCGAGCGCGCAATAAATTGGATGTTTAGGATTCAGTCCATCGATCGATTTAACATTTAAAAATCCAGCAGATTGAAGTAATTCCCTAACTGTGCGGGGATTTAACCGAGCATAAACTTCTTCATCATGTCGATCGCGTGCGGTAATGGCGATCGATCCGCCCGGTTTTAAGACGCGATCGATTTCGCTCAATGCTGGTGCTGGTGGTTCCCAAAAATAAATGCAATTAATTGAATAAACAATGTCAAAATAATTATCTGCAAACGGCAAAGAAATTACATCGCCAAGTTGAAGATTTACCAAGCCGGACTCGATCGCCTGTTGATTTTGATTTTGAGCAGATTCCAGCATAGTTGCAGAACGATCGACACCATAAATTTGCCCTTGCACCGCTATTTTTGCCGCTTCAGAGATCGCTAATCCTGTACCAAAGCCAATTTCTAATACATTACTCGTTGCATCGATGTTAAGTAATGAAACTGTCCAATAATTCTCTTCTTTGTTAGTAATATTCATCAAATAGCCAAAAATCTTACCAACTATTCCTGTTGGATTTCCAGCTTGTGCTCGTAATTTACTTTGTCCCATCACACAAAGAAAAGATTGGATTAAATTTTAGTCTAACACTGGATCTATAAAATTAGATTGCGGTTTTGTGACGATCGAGCGACAATCGCCATCCCGTTTCGGATTAAGATGAGATGAGCGATTGTGGGCAAGCTCCTGGATCGACTCATGTTTAGATAATTTAAATATATTGTGAAATTATTTACTTACCATACCCCCGAACGCACGCCCGCAGGCGAACTCCCCGTTTGTGCGATCGCGATTGACGTACTACGCGCAACATCAACGATGGCGGCTGCACTGCACGCTGGAGCCGAAGCAGTCCAAGTCTTTAGTGATATGGGCAAGCTAATGCAAGTGAGCGACAAGTGGTCACCTGAATTACGCTTGCGTGCTGGGGAGCGGGGTGGTGCGAAGGTAACTGGTTGTGACTTGGGTAATTCTCCCTTAGATTGCACCGCAGAGACAGTCAAGGGCAAACGGTTATTTATTAGTACTACCAATGGTACTCGCACCTTGCAGCGTGTGCAGGATGCCAAAATCGTCCTGGCTGGCGCGATTACTAATCGGCAAGCGATCGCCGATTACGTGCTATCCCAGCAGCCAGATACAGTTTGGATGGTAGGATCGGGATGGGAGGGCGATTACTCGCTCGAAGATACCGTTTGTGCGGGGGCGATTGCCGATCGAATTGTCACAAAATTGAATCTGCCACTGGTAGAATTAGCTGGTAACGATGAATTAGTAGCTTCGATCTCATTGTATCGTCAGTGGGAAGATCGTCTGCTTGAACTATTTCACCTTGCCAGTCACGGACAACGGTTACTGCGGCTTGAATGTCATGCCGATCTCAAATATTGTGCCACTCCCGATTTGCTCGATATCGTGCCGATTCAAACTGAGCCAGGTGTGTTGAAAGCTCTCAAATAATTGCTATCTTCGCTCTTTATATCGATCGATTGAGAGTATCGATCCATCATCATAACTTTACAATCGATCAAACCAATTATTCATAATAAATACTTGAGGATTAAAAATTTAAAATGAGTACTACTACATTTATTCAAACCGAAACTGAATTTGATTCGCTGCTGACAACTGAATCTTTATTGATTGTTGATTGTACTGCAACTTGGTGTGGCCCTTGCAGACTAGTTGCACCACTAATCGATAAATTAGCAGATGATTTTAGCGATCGGGCTAAAATCATGAAACTAGATGTTGATACCAATAAACCGATCGCCCAACGATTTGGACTCAAAAGTATTCCAGCCGTAATGTTCTTCAAACAAGGCGAATTAGTCGAAACAATTGTTGGTGTTAAGCCCTACGAAGAATTTAGCGGTACATTAGAAAAACATCTATAAACTCTTGTTTGCCTTTAATCCCGATCGGCATCTTTGGCTAGTAAAGATTAAAGGCAATGCTATCGCTTTTTCGCTAAAATGGAAATATTCGGTAGCGATCGAGTTTCTAGCTAGATACCTAAGCTCTCCATGACACAAGCAACTGACGTAGACATAAGGGATTTAAAGATTGCGATTGAAGCTAATAGTCGCCAAATATCGGAATTGACGATTGCAATGCGTGATGGATTTGCTAATATTGATGCCAAATTTGTCGTGGTTGACACTAAGATCGAAGCTAATAATCGCCAAATCTCAAACTTGACAACGGAAATGCGGGTAGGATTTGCTAATGTTGATGCCAAATTCGCTACAGTTGACACAAAGTTTGCAACTGTCGATACCAAGTTAGCTGAAATCAGAGGTGAGATTAAAGAGGTTCGAGGCGATATTAAAACACTAGATAGCAAATTTGACGAGCGTACTAAGGGAATCGGACAAAGGCTAGATAATAAAGAATTTGTCATTCGTAGCACGATCGCCGCAGTCCTTAGCGGTTTATTATTAACGTTTACTAAGTTCCTATTTTTTGGACTGACACCATCATAATAGTGAGTCTATATTGAAACATTTAGTTTATATTTTACCCTATCTCAATCAGGGCGGTACAGAAAAACAGGCGTTAAGTCTCGTCCGTGAATTTCAACACCGCTACCAAATTTCCGTGTTGGCTCCGACGGGAAAAGGATTGCCACCATTTTT
>JBJOOY010000518.1:0-5698 GCA_046051065.1 Cyanobacteriota bacterium | reverse complement strand
CATCTAATCGATCGATCTGCCTAAGCAATAATGCCACACAATCTAAATATCTAAACCATTCAAATAGCCTATGAATCGGTATTCATAAATTCATAATTTATAATTCAGTTGATCTATTCTTTTTGGCAACGCTTTACATTATCGGATTTATCCCTGGACAGATGGGTTAATTCTAGCTATTTCTATCGCTGGGTAGGTTGTTTACAGTCTTGGCGACAACAAAGTTGGTTGATTCAGTGGGGTGATGAAATTGGGGCGATGTTGACAGCCTTGGTATTTATCTTATCCCCTTTCGCCACCTCACTATTATCTACAGATCTGATCGGACTGTTAGCGATCGGTGTAGCAGCTTTTTGGGTGCTATTGACTCTTGCCGATCGACGACAGAGTGGAGGCGTAACGCCCATTCATGCCACGATTTTAATATTTTGGGCGGTCGCTGCAATATCTACTGGTTTATCGCCCGTCCGCGCCGATGCGATCGGGGGATTGGTCAAACTCAGTTTGTATCTATCGTTATTTCTGATGTTGGCACGGTTATGTCGATCGCCGCAAATTCTCAATTGGTTATTGGCAATTTATCTAAATATCGCTTTGTGCGTAAGCGTTTACGGTGTCAATCAGTCAATTTATGGTGCCAGAGCGTTGGCAACTTGGGTAGATGCTGAATCTAGTCTCGCCAAAACGACACGGGTATATAGTTATCTGAATAATCCCAATCTTTTGGGCGGTTATTTACTCCCCGCGATCGCTTTTAGTATTGCAGCATGTTTTATTTGGCGCAGTTGGTTGACTAAAATCCTCGCGATCGTGATGGTAGTAGTTAATACCTACTGCTTGCAAGCTACTTACGCGCGCGGTGCCTGGATTGGTGCGAGTGTGATGCTGCTGGTCGCCGTCGGATTGGTTTATTATTGGTTGCGTCCAACCTTACCCAAATTCTGGAAATCGTGGGGATTATCGATCGCGATTATTAGTGTTGTCACCATTGGCGGAATTTTAATTTTACTCGTACCCAATTTACACGATCGAGTGTTAAGTATTTTTAGCGATCGCAAGGATAGCAGTAATAACTTCCGGATTAATGTGTGGGAAGCCGTGCGCAAAATGATTCAGAATCGACCTGTGTTTGGTTTTGGGCCAGGCGATCGAGTATTTAAAAAAGTTTATCCCATTTATCAGGTTAATGCTAAATTCAGTGCGCTAAGTTCTTACTCGATTTTCTTAGATACGATCGTTCAGTTGGGGTTTGTCGGTTTTACCTGCTTGATCTGGTCGATCGTGGTAACGTTTAACTACGCTATTCGGAGTTTAACTAGATTGCGCCAAACTAGAGATCGTCAAGCATTTTGGTTGATGGCAGCCATTGTCTCGATGGTCGGATTATTATGTCAAGGTGCCTTCGATACTGTGTGGGATCGTCCGGCGATTCAACCCTTGTGGTGGTTGTGCGTGGGCATTGTTGCCAGCTTCTATTTAAGAGTAGCAACTAGCGACGCGCCGCAAGATCTGGAATTATCAAGGGAAATGATTGATGGTTAATCCTTTAACCCTAATTCCTGGTGCAGGGTGGAAACATCCTAATTCACGACTCCAATCGGCATGGAATTGGGCAAGAGTAGGTTTTGTAATTTTCCCACTCCTCCCATCGATCGGTGCCGTGTTAATCTTTACTGCACTGGTGAAAACCTGGCGACAAGCCGGACGAGAAATTATTCAGCATCGATTGAATTGGGGCTTTGCACTGTTGGTACCTTGGTTGATTGTCGTCTCGCTGTTGGGGATGCAACCTGGGGATGCTGCTTTAGGCTTATTCAATTTTTTGCCGTTCTTTGCGTTTTTTGCTGCTTATAGTGTCTTAATTCAATCGCCCGAACAGTTGCGGCAATTAGCCTGGATTTTCTTGATTCCAGCGATGCCGCTGATGTTATTAGGTTTGGTGCAAATGATGGGTTGGGGTGTGATGATACCAATCCCGGGAACTCCAGGATCTTTTTTAGATATTCGGGCTGGGGGCGAACCATTGGGGCGGATGTCGTCTTCATTCGCACATGCTAATCCGTTGGCAGCTTATCTGCAAATGGTGTTTATTTTTGGATTGGGGTTGTTAGCCGATACAGCCGATCGGTTTGCTAATGATACCCAAGGGCGCATGAAGTCAGGATTTTGGAGATCGCCGACGGTATGGTGGTTGTTAGCAGTGCTGGCAATTTGTACGTTGTCACTAATTCTGACTAGTTCCCGTGGGGCTTGGAGTGCTGCAATGGTAAGCTGTTTGGTGTTTACCATTTATCAACGCTGGTATTGGCTAGTGGGAGTCGTTACAGCGATCGTCACAATAATTTTTAGTGCTGCTTATGCTCCAGCCCCGCTTAATCCAACCTTGAGATCGATCGTGCCACGTTATTTTTGGGCGAGAATCACTGATGAGATGTATCCTAATCGACCAACGGCAATTACGCGCACAGCTCAGTGGAAATTTGCCTGGGGGATGACTCAATCGCGTCCGTGGACTGGTTGGGGATTGCAGAGTTTTGGGCCGTTATATCAAGATTATGCTCATGTCTGGTTGGGCTATCCTCACAATCTGCTGTTGATGCTATCTTCTAATTTAGGTATTCCAGTAACGATCGCCATTTTTAGTCTCGTTGGTTGGATCCTCTGGCAAGGTACGTGCCTATTGATTAATTTTCCGGGCTCATGGCGCTCGGAGCGGACGATATTTTTTACTTACTTAGTTGCCTTTTCTGGGTTTATGATAGTTAATATCGCTGATGTGACAGCATTAGAGTTGAGATTGAACACTCATGCTTGGCTGATCTTAGCGAGTATTTGCGGACTGGTTTATCGATCGTCTGAAAAATAAAGTAGGAAGGGAGTAGTGAGTAGTAGTAACCAGTTAGATCTCAATTACTATGAACGATTAGCCGTGCATCCTAGTGCCTCACCAATGGAGATTCGGCAGGCTTATCGGGAATTGAGTAAGAAGTATCATCCCGATACGACTACACTACCCCCAGCCACGGCAATGGTCAAGTTTCAAGCTGTGAATGAAGCCTATGCAGCGATTAGTAATCCCGAGCGCCGCTTGGCATACGACCGCAAAATTGGCTACTATCGCCTACTGGTAGTGCAACCATCAGCTCATTTTCAGCCACTGGCTCGCCGCCCGGATAAGTATCGCTCTTCAGCATATCTCGATCCGACCGATCGACCGCTGTCTGGTGGTGAAATCTTTGCAGTATTTATGCTAATCACAACCTTTGTCGGCTGTTTGGTGTTAGCAATCGCGATCGGGATTGCTAGAGGCGAATTGCGATGGGGGTAGAGTAAAATAGATAAAAAAGTCGGGGTGACAGGATTTGAACCTACGACATCCTGCTCCCAAAGCAGGCGCGCTACCAAGCTGCGCTACACCCCGTAATGTGTCTCAAACTATTATAACATAAGACGATCGATTTCGATCGAGACTACCTAAAAATTACGATTAAACTAATCGGGATACCAAAACATGCCCTTAATCCCTTCCGGATCTTCGACAAATCCCATCCCATTGTAGAAACCGACCACATGTCCGTCGGCAAACAAGGTAATATTACTGATATCTTGGGCGCGGATTTTGTCGATCGTGTACTTCATCATCGCCTTACCTAACCGCTGTCCCTGGTAATCAGGATGAACGACAACATCCCAAACAGTGGCATTAAAAGCATGGTCGGATGTAGCCCGAGCGAAACCAATCATCCGCTTGCTCGCACCCTTAACTTCCCACATCGACACCACGATAAAACTATGTTGAAGTGCCTTCTTAACCTTACGGAGTGGGCGACGCGACCAGCCTACGATATCGCAGAGTTCCTCTAGCTCATACAAATCGAGGTCTCGATCGGTACTGAGAAAAATTTGAGTATTTGGGGGGAGATTTGTTCCAGTTAATTGTACTCGACCGATCGCAGCACCGATCGGTTCGGTAGCCGTATCACCGCTACTAAATAAACTTTTCCAAAAAACCATGTGATATCGGCTACAGGATGACAATTTTAGTTCCAAACTCTTACCAGTTAAGTGCTGGAGAATTGTGAGGATATCTTAATAAAAGCATAACATTATTTGCCAGAAAATTTATAGCTATTTGGGTCGATCGACCGTCCTAGTTACCGCTGACTTTACGAGATCCAGTGCTAACGACTTGTCTCGATCGAGATGTGATTTTGAATTAATTCTAAAATCTTTGCACTGACACTGTTATACTGAAAAGGCTGTGCCTATACATATACTCCAATGGCAGTTCCTAAGAAGAAAACATCTAAATCTAAACGTGACAAACGTCGTGCCACTTGGCGCAACAAAGCTGCCATCCAAGCGAAAAAAGCTCTATCTTTGGGCAAATCAGTATTAACTGGACGCTCGACTAGCTTTGTCTATCCTCAGCCCGATGAAGAAGAAGCTGAATAGTTGTTGGTTATTGGTGATTGGTTATTTGGATCTAGCGGTTGAAGAAATTACTTAAAATTAGCTACCCTAGTAGTAATCGATAACCAATCCCCATGCAGATGGATAACTGAAATGATCGGTAAATTTTTTCGTAAACCCGACAGCATAGAATCAGATCGAGTACCTCCAGGTCAATATCTGACCAAAGGTTTCCCCATCATGACCTATGGTCAAACACCCCAGATCGATCGATCTCAATGGCAATTGCGCGTGTGGGGACTAGCCAGCGAAAAAATATTCACTTGGGCAGATGTGATGAGTTTGCCCCAACATGAATTTACTGCTGATTTTCACTGTGTTACCCGCTGGTCTAAGCTCGATGTGAAATGGACGGGGGTGAAAGTTAGTGACTTCATCAAATCGATCGAGATCGATCCCGCCGCCAATTATCTGATGCAGCATTGTTATGGTGGTTATACAACCAATATTCCACTAGTAGATTTCCTCCAACCAGAAAACTTTTTTGCACATACACTCGCGGGCGAAACACTTCCGCTCGAACATGGTGGGCCGTTACGATTGGTAGTGCCACATCTTTATGCTTGGAAAAGTGCCAAATGGATTAATGGGTTAGAATTTATCGCCCAAGATGAACCGGGATTTTGGGAACGAAATGGCTACCATCGTCGAGGGGAACCGTGGACGGAAGAACGGTATAGCTAGGAATAGGGGAGGGCTATTTAATTCTTCCATCCTTGGTATTATTTTAGGAGCTGTAGGGGGAGGTTTATGCCAGTATCCGGCGATATGTAAAAGTCATCTTCCACCAACACCTCCCCTCATCACTAGAATGAAACAGCCCTGAGAATAGAGCATATGTCAGGATCGGTTTATTCTCGATCGAATCGTTCGCGTTCTCGTCGTTCTTGAAGTTGTAATAGAATCCGTTGATGAATTTCGCGGGTAATTGGATAAAAATAGGCGAGAATTAAACTGCAAATTAGTGAGATAGTGGGGATAGGACCGATCGCTAGTCGAATTGCCATTAAGACAGCAGGCGGCTGAATGGGTGCTGCTACTGCTGCGGTAGGATGCAGATAGCCCGACCACTCTAAACTCTGGAGTAAGACAGCGACAGCTATCCCCAAACAAATTTTCTGCAGGAAGACCATCAAGCTATAGAAAATTCCTTCTCGGCGTTGTCCCGTGCGTAATTCGTCAAACTCAATTACATCGGGCAACATCGACCAGGGGATTAAATAAG
>JBJOOY010000517.1:0-5211 GCA_046051065.1 Cyanobacteriota bacterium | reverse complement strand
GCAAATTCTTGTTTGCGCTGGTTAATTCTGGCCTGATCTTCGGCATGTACGGCAATTAAGCGATCTCCCTGGGCAAAAATCGGTTCTAAGGCGGCAGCAGTATCGACTAACAAATCTCCATGCGCAGAACCCATGAACACCTTGATGCCGCAGGTAGGTACAGCAGAACGCACATCTGGTAAGTTCGCAGGGGTGGCACCGATAAAAAAGCCATAATTAACGATACTTTTCTGAGCGGCTCGTTGTAACTTATCATCGAGTGCGGCTTGAGTAATCGTTAAAGGTTTGGTATTGGGCATTTCCAGGAACGATGTCACCCCACCTTTGGCACAAGCTCGACTAGCGGTATTTAAATCCTCTTTGTGTTCTAAACCTGGCTCCCGAAAATGGACTTGCGGATCGATGACTCCTGGCAACAAAATTAATCCAGTTGCGTCAATCTCTTTAGTTGGTTCAGTAGTATTAATCTGGGCGGCAATCTCGACAATGCGCTCATCTCTGACTAACACATCGCCTAGTAGCCACGTTCCATCAGCTAAAAGAATGCGAGCATGGCGGATTAATAAAGAATTTATAGACATATTCGTTGGCGCAGCCGCTCCTGTAGAGAATTGACAAAGAAAAAGGGCATAATAGTCTTTAGCTTAAATAATTACATCGATCCGATCGAACGTGTGTCCATTTCAGCATAAGATCGACTGTGAGTCTAGATTATCCAATAATTTTTATCTCTTACCTTGGGAATTTATGACGATCTGGATTCGGACTTTACAGCAAAATCATTTAAACTTTTGAAGATATATCATCTAGCTTAAAGATAAAATTTATCTGTTGACACTAGCTCTGCTGTCTCGATCGATTACCAGCAATTTTAGTGACTCTAAAATTTACACCCCTCTACTTAAAATATTTTTTAGTGTGCTTTTTATGGATTACAAACAACCAGATCCCGATCGACCTCAACCAGAATCTAATTCAAATGCCAAACCAGAAGCCGAAAATACATGGGCTGAAATTATCAAAACGATCGTGTTGGCTGCATTTTTAGCCTCTGGGATCCGTATTTTTGTGGCTGAAGCACGTTATATTCCATCTGGATCGATGTTACCTACGTTGAAAATTAACGATCGATTGATTATTGATAAAATTAGTTATCTTTTTACCAATCCAGTCCGGGGCGATATTGTTGTTTTTAATCCAACTGCTCAACTAGAGCGCGAAAAATTCAAGGATGCTTTTATTAAAAGAGTAATTGGCTTACCTGGAGAGCGGATCGACGTTAAAGGTGGCAAAGTTTATATTAATGATAAACTTTTGTCTGAAAAATATCTCGATGAAGCTCCGCACTATAACTGGAGTAGTAAGGAATTAACTCCCGATGGGATCGTGCCTGAAGGTCAGTATCTCGTTTTAGGCGACAACCGCAATAATAGCTACGACAGTCACTATTGGGGCTTTGTCCCTAAAGATAAAATTGTTGGTAAAGCAGTAGTCCGCTTTTGGCCGATCGATCGTGCTGGTGGCATCGATCCTCAACCAGATTATCAGTAATTCGCGAACGATTCAGTCGCAGATAATCGCAATTATCGAGTGACACTAATTTATAAAATAATTTATAAAACTATCTAAAATTTTAACTACTTACTATTTAATTTGATTAGTGATATGAATCTTAAACAGCAACCACTTCAGCCAAAATCTACTGCTAAATCAACAGCCAAAGTTGAACATCCGTGGGTTGAGACAGGCAAAACAATTCTATTAAGTGTGTTCTTTGCCTTTGGATTCCGGACTTACGTGGCTGAATCTTGCTATATTCCTTCTGGTTCGATGTTACCGACATTGCAAATCAACGATCGATTGGTTGTCGATAAAATTAGTTATCGTTTTACCAATCCTCATCGTGGTGATATTGTCGTATTCGATCCACCAGCCAAACTGCATGCCAAGGATCGTTTTATCAAACGGTTAATCGGTTTACCAGGCGATCGAATCGAAGTTAAAAATGGGAAAGTCTATGTCAATGGGCAAGTTTTACCTGAAAAGTATGTTGCCGCAGCTCCTACTTATACCTGGACAAAGACCGAATCATCAGATGCCGCATTTACTGCCAATCAAATCGTTCCTCAAGGGCATTATCTCGTCTTGGGTGACAACCGCAACAACAGTGCTGACAGTCACTACTGGGGATTTATTACTAAAGAGGCGATCGTTGGCAAAGCAGTTGTTCGCTCTTGGCCGATCGATCGCGCTGGTGGCATCAATCCTCAACCAGATTACCAGTAAATTATGAATTATGAGTTATATCTCTAGTAAGATACAATTTCCTAGCCACTAGCCACTGCCATCACTACATAACACTGCAAGAACTAGAGACTAATCTGCCTTTCACTTCCACACCCAGCCAGGAAGTGTTATGAGCAAGTGATTTGAGATTGTTGGGGGTGACTTGCCACGATTGCTGGGGATCGAAGAGGATGAATTGAGTCGGTGGCGATTGGTGAAGACACTGGGCTGGGTTGCTACACAGAGAGCGCCACAGTTGTAGGGCAGATAATCGATCGGTCACAACCAAGTGCTGCCATAGTAAAGGTAAGGCTAATTCTAACCCGATCGCACCGCAGGGAGCTTCGCCAAAGGCAACGGTTTTCTCTTCGTAGGTATAAGGACTATGGTCGATCGCGATCGTATCCAACACCCCTGTTTTTATCCCTTCAATCAGGGCTAGTTGGTCTTCTGTATTGCCTAATGGGGGATCGAGTCTTAAATTAGGGTTATAGGTTGCTAAGTCGGTGGTATTGGCGATCGCGTGCAGCCAGGTGGTACTAGCCGTAATGGGAACACCCCGTTGTTTGGCAGCAGCGACTAGTTCTACCCCTCGACGGGTAGAAATCCGCATCAGGTGAACGGGAGTGCCCACATCGGCGATAATTTCGATCGTGGCAGCTAACGCTGCGGTTTCACTACTGACAGGATCGACGGGTAAACCATATTTGAGGGCAGATACACCGGATCTAGCGATACCATTGCCGCGTAATTGGCGATCGCAGGCATATAATGTAATCGGTCGCTGGTAAGGTTTGAGGTACTCTAACAGATTGCGGAGTAACAAGGGATTGGAGATCGCGCGTCCATCTGCCCAGCCGACCATATTAGTAGTGGCAAGTTCTGTCAACTCAGTCATATTCTTACCTGCCACTTCCGCCGTTAATGCTCCCCAGTAGCTGAGTTGAGGACAATTAGGAAGTTGAGCGGCAACTTGCTGATATTGCCGATCGAGACTGATAATACTACTAGCTCGATCGAGTGCGGGTAAAGTATCGGGTAAAATAGCTACCCTCACAAATCCACCTGCTTGGGCGGCTGCTAGTAAAGATTCGAGTGTTTCTCTTTCTTCATGTCCTGGTGTGCCACTATGACTGTATAAGTCTACCAATCCAGGTGCAAAAATTAGATGTTGTCCGGGAATAACTTCTAATTCGGTGGGTAATTGGCTAGTTGGAGAGACTTCGTGAATTGCGCGATCCGTAACTAAAATATCACCCGATCGTTCGAGTTGAGAGATCGGATCTAAAATTCTCACCTGTTGAAATAATTGTGGCATTCAGCTTTATCGATGTTGGATGTTGCGGCTCGCGGATCTCCTTCTCTGCTGCGATCGGCGACGCTATGGATAGGTTGAGATCGAAGGTTTACTCCGATTTCAACCACTAGAAGTGAGATAAGGAAATGATTTTGACATATTCTCTAGTCTCCCATTCAGAGCGCAATCGTCGATCTAGAGTGCGCCAGCAGCCGTTCGATCGAGAATTCCTCCAGATAGATGACTAGTCAAGTTGAGTGCTTGAATGACAGGTTGACCCTCAATCCCTTCAGGATAATCGATGACTGTTACCGCACCATTGCCCTGTTTGATTTTCCAGAAATCGGCTAAATCTAATCCCAATAGATAACACAGCAACACCTTATTCGTTGCATCGTGAGCCACGACAATCCCTGTCTGCGGATTAGTCCCCACTTGATGGAGAATTTTTTGCCATGCAGCAGTAGCGCGATGCCAAACAGCTTGAAGATTTTCCCCTTCAGGCATTTGGACGGATGCTGGCTGCGTCCGCCACTCCTCTAATTTCCCTGGATATTCAGCCTCGATTTCCGCTTCAAATTTACCTTCCCACAATCCATGACTGATTTCTCGTAGATCGGCATCCTCGCCCAATTTCACACCAGGATGTGCTGTCAGGATAATTTCGGCTGTTTCTTTCGGACGTTGCATCGTACTGGTAAATGCAAAGTCAATTTGGACGGTTTTTAAAAATTCAGCAGCTAGACTGGCTTGATTTCGTCCATGATCGTTGAGTGGGATATCAATTTGACCCTGAAATTGGCCAGCACGGTTCCAGTCAGTTTCACCGTGACGGATCAATAACAAGCGCGGTCCTTGGTTGGGAGGACGGAAGGTGGGGAGATTTTGCCCCAGATGACTGGTTTGATTGAGAGATTCTAGTTGAACGCTTTCACCCCAACCCCCACTAAAATTCAGCACGCTAACGCCGCAATTTGACTGTTGAACGCTGTGATACTTCTGAGCTGGTATACCGAGCGCAGTACTAATCAAAGCCCGGTTGATGCCATTATGCGCGACGATCGCGATCGTTTCGCCCTGATGTTGCGCTAAAATATCTTGCCAAAAGCCCCGAGCTTGTTCGTATAGAGCTAACACCGGGAAAAACTCTGTCATACTGCCATCAGGCTGCGGTAGTAACATTTTCAATTCATGGGGACGTTGTTTCCATGCTTGATATTCCACCCCATATTTTTCCCTGACTTCTGAATTTAGCAATGTTTCCCATAATGGGAGGTCGATTTCTAATAATCGATCGTCGTTACGCAGCGGGTACTTTTCTGCCAAACACGCTAAAACTGTCGTTGCAGTTTGCTGCGCTCGTTGGAGGGGACTACAGTAAACTGCGGCAAATTTTAAGCCCTGAAATGCTTTGCCTGTCATTTCGGCATCCTGTTGACCTTTGGCTGTCAGCACTGATAAGTCGCTGCGACCTTGAATGCGTCCTTGACTGTTATAACTACTCTGACCGTGCCGTAAAATAATAACTCGCGTGCTCAAGCTCTTGTCCTCCACTAGCTGCTTTATTTTATCAGGCGATGGGGATTGGAGGTAGGGAAATTGGTATGGCTCTCCCGCTAATATGGGGT
>JBJOOY010000516.1:0-9354 GCA_046051065.1 Cyanobacteriota bacterium | reverse complement strand
GAAAAAGAATCGATCGATAAATTACTGTCTCTGCTCCAGGATGAAAGCTCGGATGTGCGATCGAGTGCAGCATCAGCATTGGGTGAGTTAGGGAATACCTCAGATCCAATTCTGCCCAAAGTGGTGCTATTGTTGGAGCAAAATCGGGATGAGAATTTAATGGGTAACGCGATCAATTGTTTATGGTCGATCGTCCTATTAAAATTAGTTAATCGATCGGATGAATTAACTGCGGTGCAAAGATAATCCCGCTAAAATAGAGATATGAAAGTTTTAAAGCAAACATAAATATAATCGCTCGTGCGCACGAAAATTCTAGCTTGGTTAAATGACAACGTTCCTCCTCAACGCATCCAACATATACTGGGAGTGGAACGGATGGCGATCGAACTAGCCAAACATTATCAGCTAGACGATCGAATCGCCGCACAAGCAGGGTTAATGCACGACTTGGCAAAATACTTTAAACCCCAACGGTTATTGGAAATGGCTCAAGCCGAAGGATTACCGCTCGATCCAGTAGATCTCGCCGCACCACATTTGTTACATGCCGATGTCAGTGCAATCGTTGCGCGGGATGACTTTGGCATCACCAATCCCGAAATATTACACGCGATCGCCGATCATACCTTGGGTAGACCAGATATGAGTGCGATGAGCTGTATCGTATTTCTAGCTGACTCGCTGGAAGCTGGCAGAGGCAATACAGCAGAGCTACAATTGCTACGACAACTAAGTTATCAAAATTTACATCAAGCTGTATGGCGCACCTGCGATTATTCACTTCAATATCTACTATCTACCCGTTGTCTCATCCATCCCCGCACGATTCTCACCCGTAATTGGGCGATGAATAATTCATCGCTAGTAACTGCAACTGTCAAAAATTTATAATGACTCAAACAGCAACATCGAACATTATCAACCAAGTGCCCGAATACACCATCAAACAATTAGCATTTTTGGCGGCTGATGCTGCTGACGATCGCAAAGCTGGAGATGCTACTCTCATTGATATTTCACAAGTATCCATTCTGGCTGATTATTTACTGATCGTCTCTGGTTACTCAAAAGTTCAACTGCGGGCAATTTCTAGCTCGATTATCGATAAGCTTGAAGAAGACTTCAATCGATTGCCATTGCGCACTGAAGGTCAAAATCAAGGTGGTTGGATTCTATTAGATTATGGCGATCTGATCGTTCATATTATGATGCCAGAACAACGGGAGTTTTATAACCTTGAAGCTTTCTGGGGTCATGGTGAAACAATTGCTCTACCACAGCCATCGGGTAAAGAATCAGAATCCACACACAACAACGTAGATCCTAATTAATAAAATAACCGCACACAGTTATACGATCGATGAGTACCTCTAGTTCTTTTTGTCCGGTTCCTAAAGAGCAACAACCAATTAATGAATACCAAGAATTACAAGATTCTTGGTTTTTCGGTTGGGCAAAATTAGCACCATTTAAATACATTATTAAATTAATCTGGGTGGGTATCTGGAGTTTAATCGTGACAGCGCCACTGGCTGAAGCAAGTTTTCCGATCGCCAAACACCCACTGCAATTTAGTATTTGGGCGATCGGTGGTAGTTTAGTATTTATAGCTTTAGCAGCAGTTAGATTATATTTAGGTTGGATTTATATCAAAAATAGATTGTATAGTGAAGCCATCTTCTATGAAGAATCAGGTTGGTATGATGGTCAAACTTGGGAAAAAACACCAGAAATACTCACCCGCGATCGATTGTTAGCTAGCTACGAAGTTCGACCAATCCTCAGCCGGATTCAACTGACCTTAATAACTTTACTAGGCTTAGTTGGAGTTGGAACTGTTTTATTATGGTTTTTTTAGTAGTCACTCGATGATTAATTATTTATTTATCCTCCCCAGCCCCTAATCCCTAATCCCCTATTTATTCTTCCCTAATCCCTATCTCCTAATCCCCATGGTTAAACGCACCCAATCACCAGCGATCTCTGTTAGCTTACTGCGCGAAGGAATCGTTGAATCTGTCCATCACGTTCAAGCTGTTGTTTGTGATAGCCGTGGGCGCGTCCTTTCTGTGGCGGGAGATGCCGAACATCCCACCTTCATTCGATCGGCGCTCAAGCCATTTCAGGCGCTAGCAGTCACTAGCGGCGGCATCTTAGAGCGCTATCAATTAAACGATCGAGATTTAGCCATCATCTGTAGTTCCCATGCAGGGGAAATCATCCATACCCGTCAAGCATTTAATATTCTCTGGCACGCTGATGTCGAAGTAGAAGCTCTCCAATGCCCGATTCCACCAGGGAAAACTAGCCCCCTCGAATTTAACTGTTCTGGTAAACACGCTGGGATGTTAGCAGTATGTCGCGCGCACAGTTGGCCATTAGCTAACTATTTAGAGCGGCAACATCCCGTCCAGCGGCTCATTTTGAGTAAATTCGCTGAAATTCTCAAGATGCCCCCAGATGAATTTATTGGCGTTCACGATGACTGTGGCGCACCTGTATATTTGATGCCGATTTCGCAAATGGCAACTCTATACGCCTACCTCGCCTCTGGCTCTAGTCTAGATTTAGAACGGATCGTGCGGGCGATGACTCACCATCCTGAATTAATTGCAGGTACGGGGAAATTTGATACCCAACTGATGCAACTTACTAATGGCGAAATTGTCAGCAAAGCTGGAGCTGAAGGCATTCAGTGTATCGGTAAGGTTGGGGAAGGGATGGGTTTGACGATCAAAACTAGCGATGGTTCTAAGCGAGCTAAATATGCTGTGGCGATTTATCTCCTCCAGCAAATGGGTTGGATTACACCTGCTGTTTCAGAAATCCTCACCGAGCAATTTCTGACGATCGGTTCTTATACTCGATTGGATGTAGTTGGTGAGTTAGCAATGGTTTAATGTAAGGAATAGGGAATAGAGCGATCGATTCCCTAATTTATCCTGAATATTCATGACTTTCGATCGAGGGGTTGCTATTTATCGCTAAGTAGTGATATATTAAGTGGGTTGAGGTAAAAACCGACGCGGAGTAGAGCAGCCTGGTAGCTCGTCGGGCTCATAACCCGAAGGTCGCTGGTTCAAATCCAGTCTCCGCCACCAAATACATCAAAAAGCAGTGTTACTTATAGTAATGCTGCTTTTTGTTTGAATAGAAAGAACCCATTTGAGATCTGTGAAATTCGGATTTATCTTACTGACCTAGACCCTAGCACTACATCATTGACTTACCCGGACAGCTTCATCGCAATGACACGGCGAGACAAGCCATATTACAGAAAGGTGTTTCTTCTATCCGAAACTGCCTCAGTAGTAGAAGAGTATGGAATACCGCAGAATGACCACCTCGTACCCTACGACAGATACTGGGAAACAGACTTTGAGTTGTACATCGAAGTTCAAGTATGGGACAATCTACCTGTCTAATCGTAATTCTTACCGCCGCTGAAAACCAAGCCGCGATCGCAAACAGCTGAACAGATGGTTTTGTAGTATATGTTAAAATCCTTAGAATGTAGGCAAATATTTTTCCCTCATGCCATTTTATGAACTACCAAGACATTATTACAATCGAGCCTGGAAAGCGCAGTGGCAAGCCGTGTATTCGAGGGATGCGAATCACTGTGTACGACATCTTGGAATATTTGGCAGGTGGGATGACCGAAGCAGAAATTCTGGAAGAATTTTCTGAGCTTACCTCAGAAGATATCAAAGCTTGCCTTGCTTTTGCAGCAGATCGTGAGAAAAAGCTATTTGTGGCATCGCTGTGAAACTGCTTTTGGATGAAAACCTCTCAGACCGGATTGTTTACAGGATTATCGATTTATATCCTGAATCCGAGCATGTCAAAACCTTGGCACTTACGAATACTGACGATGGCATTATTTGGGAATATGCTAAAGCGAATGATTTTGTAATTGTTTCCAAAGATTCTGACTTTCATCAGCGCAGTTTACTCTATGGTCATCCACCCAAATTTATCTATCTTCGGATTGGCAACAGTCCAACGTCAAAGATTGTTCGGATTTTAAGAGACAATTTTGGCACGATCGGTCAGTTTGGAGATAGAGAATCGGAAAGTATTTTAGTGTTGGGATAGCGAAGATTGACACAATCGTTATCATAGGTACGAGAGTTATACAATCTCTGTCTACCGAATTTTTAAAAACCGATGCTCCCCCAACACCGCTGGCAAATTGCGCCGAGTAATCCCACCCAAGCAGAGACACTAGCAGCGGGGATTACACTCCAGCAGGGAGAGCAAACATCGCCCTTACTCGCCCAGGTATTAATCAATCGGGGGATTAGCACAATCGCGCAGGCAAATTTATTTATCAATCCAGAGACAGCAGAATTACCCTCACCGATGACAGAATTTCCCGATTTAGAGATTAGTTTAGATCTATTGGTAGACGCGATCGAGTCTAAATCTAAAATAGCGATTTGTGGTGACTACGATGCAGATGGCATGACGAGTACCGCATTACTATTACGTGCCCTATCCGCCTTGGGTGCAGATGTAGACTATGCGATTCCTAGTCGGATGTCTGACGGTTATGGGATCAATCGACGGATTGTGGAGGAATTTCATGCCGAGGGCGTGAAGTTAATTATCACTGTTGATAATGGGATTTCGGCGGTAGCGGCGATCGCTAGAGCGGTAGAATTAGGCTTACAGGTAATTATTACCGATCATCACGATTTACCCGCAGAATTACCCCCAGCGCAGGCAATTTTAAACCCGAAATTGATTGCTGAATCTTCCATCTATCGGGGAATTGCAGGTGTTGGGGTGGCTTATTTATTGGCTCTAGCTTTAGCAGAGCGACTAGAGCAACCATCATTGAGCGATGAGTTATTAGAATTATTTACATTAGGCACGATTGCCGATTTAGCACCATTAACAGGGATTAACCGTCGCCTTGTCAAACAGGGTTTGCAACTATTGCCTAATTCCCAGGTTACCGGAATTCAAGCATTAATTGAAATGTCCGGTACTCAAGGTGGAACTAAAGCTAAAGATACTGGATTAAAACCAGAAGATATCGGGTTTAGATTAGGGCCGAGGATTAATGCGATCGGCAGAATTGATGATCCCCAAATTATCATCGATCTACTCACAACTCAAGATATGAGTGTGGCATTAGCCAGAGCAATTCAATGCGAACAGGTAAATAAACAACGCCAAGATATGTGTGCCTCGATCGAACAAGAAGCGATCGATTTAATTAAAACTGGTAACTATAATATCAACCAAAATCGCGTTCTAGTAATCGTTCAAGCAGGTTGGCATCATGGTGTAATTGGCATCGTCGCTTCGCGGTTAGTCGAACGTTATGGCGTACCTGTCTTTATCGGTACGAATGAAGACGAAGATCGCATTCGCGGTTCGGCGCGGAGTATTCCTGAATTTGATGTTTTCCATGCCCTAGAATACTGTCACGATCTGTTAGGTAAATATGGTGGACATCGAGCGGCGGGTGGCTTCTCGATGCCCACCGAAAATCTAGTGCAATTTCAACAGCGATTGAGTGAATTTGCCCATAAATGTCTGGAGATCGAACATCTCAAACATTTAGTTAAAATCGATGCCGAGGCAGATTTAGCGGCAATTAATCTATCACTATACGAACAAATTGATGCAATTCATCCCTGTGGGATTGAGAATCCCGATCCGATATTTTGGACGGCAAATGTGCGAGTCATCGAGCAGAAAATTGTCGGCAAAGGGCACCTAAAGTTTACCGTCAATACACCAGAGTTTCCCCAAGGTATTAAAGCGATCGCGTGGCGATTTGGCGACTATTCACCGTTACCACAGTATTTAGATATTGCTTATAAACTGAAGGAGAATAACTGGCGAGACACAAGTAACATTGAGTTAGAAGTAATTAGTGTCAGATTGCCAGCAGCAGAAAAAACATATACATTTAATTATCAGGAGCGGGATTATGCTTGTAGCGTATCACTCGATCGATCTCAATTGAAGATCTCGAATGCACGAGGGCAAACTTTGGTAGTAAATAAGGGACAGAAAACAGCTGAGTTAATTGCACAGTCGCATCCAATTAAGTCTGTAGATATTACTCAACCTTATTATTTTCACTTAGTTAAAACTGCAATGGATACATTAAGGTAGCCAAGAGTTAAAATAATGTTTCTACTCACTCAATAAATAATCTCGATCGATCGAGATTATTTAACTAGATTTTGATTTAGTTGTTGTCTTTTTGGCTGTAGTTGTCTTTTTAGCAGCGGTGGTTTTAGCTTTAGTTGCAGTAGTTTTTTTGGTAGTCGTTGCCTTTTTAGTTGCTGTTGATTTTTTGGTAGTTTTTTTAGCCGATCCGCCTTTAGCTACTAATAGATTGAGGGCAGTTTCTAGACTGATTCCTTCTACTGTCTCGCCTTCTGGTATCCCTGCATTAGTTTTATCGTGCTTGATATATTTACCGTAAGGGCCATCATAAATTGCGATCGGTTGGTTGTCATCGGGATGGTTGCCAATCACGCGCAGGGGTTCTTTTTTGCCCCGGGCACCACGTACTGCTTTGGGTTCGGCGAGAATGGCGACAGCGCGATCTAGGCTAACCGTGAGGACATCATCGGGTGCTTTGAGCGATCGATATTCTTTGCCTTCCTTCCCGCGATCGTACAGAATATATGGCCCAAATCTACCTAGATTAGTTTGGAGTTTACCACCAGTTTCGGGGTGAACACCCAGACTGCGCGGGAGTTTGAGTAGTTCTACCGCGATTTCGAGGGTAACATCTTCGAGTTTCATTCCTTTGGGGAGAGATGATTGTTTGGGTTTTTTCTTGCTATCTTCGTCCTTGTCACCTAACTGGACATAGGGGCCAAATGGCCCTAATTTGGGATAGATTGGTTCGCCAGTTTCGGGGTGATTGCCGAGGGTATCGGGGGTGCTGCTCTTTTGTTTGAGCAACATTTCGATCGTTTCGGGGGCTAAATCGGCGGGAGTGAGATCTTTGGGAATGGAAGCATTACCGGATTCGGTTTCGATAAACGCGCCAAATTTACCGATGCGGACTTTGACATCAAGATTATCTAAGGCGATCGTCCGTGCTAAGGTAGCATCGATATCTGTAAAGCCTTGCTTGACCTGATTTTCTAGTCCTTTTTCACCTAAATAGAATTTTTCTAAATAGGGCAGCCATTGCGTTGTTCCAGTAGAGATATCATCGAGAGTTTGCTCCATGCGGGCGGTAAAACTCGGATCGACTAAATCCTGGAAGTGTTTCTCTAATAAAGCTGTCACTGCAAAGGCGGTAAAACTGGGCACCAGGGCATTACTTTGGAGTTGGGCATACCCACGATCGATAATGGTGCCAATGATGCTGGCATATGTGCTCGGACGACCGATCCCTTCACTTTCAAGCATCTTGACTAGGGATGCTTCGGTATAGCGAGCGGGGGGTTGGGTTTCGTGATCGATCGCGTCGAGTTTTTTACAATTGGGATGGTCTCCTTTAACTAAAGCAGGGAGAATGATTTCTTGGTCTTCGATCGCGGCATGAGGATCGTCGGATCCTTCGACATATGCCCGAAGATAGCCAGGGAAATCGATCCGCTTACCAGATGACCGGAACCCAGCATTCTCGACCTGTAAATCGACGCTGAGTTGGGTTTGTCGGGCATCCGCCATCTGCGAGGCTACCGTCCGTTTCCAAACTAAGTCGTAAAGTTGCAATTCTTTGGCAGCTAATCCAGTTTCCTTGGGTGTACGGAAGCTACTACCTGCTGGGCGAATGGCTTCGTGAGCTTCCTGAGCACCTTTAGCTTTGGTAGAATACTGGCGGGGTTTGGGACTGAGATATTCTTGTCCATATTTTTCTAATACACAAGAACGCGCAGCTTCGATCGCTTGTTCGGATAAATTTACCGAATCTGTTCGCATATAGGTAATGTAACCTTGCTCGTACAAGCTCTGGGCGACACGCATGGTTTCTCGGGCGGACAGACGCAGTTTGCGGTTAGATTCCTGTTGGAGGGTGGATGTGGTAAATGGTGGTGCTGGCTTACGCGTGACGGGTTTTTCTTCCAGTCCGGTTACCGTCCAAGTCTTACCCGTCAGGCTCTCTTTTAAAGCTTTTGCTTCTACGCCGTTGAGAACTTTAACTTTTTTTCCGGCTAATAGATTTCCGGTATTCGGATCGAAGTCTGCACCTGTAGCTACCTTCGCTCCATCTACTGTCACCAGTTTCGAGTCAAACTCGGCTTTATTGTGGGCGAGTAATGCTTTCAAATCCCAATATTGAGCAGATTTAAACGCTCGCCGTTGGCGTTCCTTCATCACTAATAATCGCACGGCTACTGATTGAACTCTTCCCGCAGACAGACCGCCCGCAATTTTCCGCCATAATAACGGTGAGAGCGTATATCCGACCAATCGATCGAGGATCCGGCGCGTTTCCTGGGCATGAACGATTTGTTCGTCGATATTCCGGCAACTTTTTAATGCCTTCTGGATTGCTTCTTTGGTAATCTCGTGGAATACCATCCGTTTGGTCGGAACTTTGGGATTGAGTAACTGTAATAAATGCCAACTGATACTTTCACCCTCGCGATCTTCGTCCGTTGCCAGAATCAATTCGTCAGCACCTTTGAGCGCAGTTTTCAATTCTTGCACGATCTTGCGTTTATCCTTCGGAATGATATATAGCGGCGCAAATCCAGATTCCACATCGATCCCCAAGTTTGCCCACTTCTGAGATTTATATTCTGGGGGAATTTCTTCTGCCGATGGGGGTAAATCTCGGACGTGTCCCATCGAAGCTTTAACCACATAACTTGATGGCAAAAACTTCCCGATTGTGCGGGCTTTTGTGGGTGATTCGACGATGACGAGAGTTGACATAGGAACGTTTTGAGGTCGTCAAATAATGCGTGGGTAAAACTGAGTAGGATAATTTCTGCGCTAATGCAGCCACTACTATGTCAAGTTGGAGGATATTTTTGTTTTTGTCAAGGGGGATAATACTGAGAGGACAATTTTATCCACACATGCATTTGTAACAAATCGATCGCAATCTCGATCCACTATTTAGCGATCGAGTCTCTACTTACTACAATTACATTCAAATTTATGAGGGCGATCGAGATCTTGATAAATCTACATGAGATTTAGCAGTGAGGAAATCTCAGATCGCGCGATCGATTCTGTCAACCCACTAGCACATGGGACATTAAGCCGATTGCCATGGCTTTAGCGATTAGAGATCGGCGCATTTTTTATACTACGAATCGAAAATATTGCAGTCCCTCTAAGATACCTGCGGCATAGTTAGCAACTGCGAGATAATGATGTTCGATCGGGTGGAGTTCATGCCATAAG
>JBJOOY010000515.1:0-3186 GCA_046051065.1 Cyanobacteriota bacterium | reverse complement strand
GTTGTTGATGCTCAAGGTCATGGTATTAATACCTGGGCTGACATCATCAACCGCGCTAACTTAGGGATGGAAGTAATGCACGAGCGTAACGCTCATAACTTCCCCTTAGACTTAGCTGCTGGTGAGTCTACTCCTGTTGCTTTGACTGCTCCTGCTATCAACGGTTAATTCTTGAGATAATTTGAGTGATTAAACCCCCCTTACTAGTAAAAGTAAGGGGGGTTTTGCATTGGGGCTATTTTCTATGATTCGCAAATATTAATCTGTGAAAAAATTTGCTCTAAAAAGATATCTTCGATCGACAATATAATCTTACTTAATGTAAATTAAAATTAGGGATGTTCTGTAACTATCAATTTAGTGACAATCTTCACAACCAAGTGAGAAAAACCCTGTAATTCATGCCGATCGAATCAATATTCCAACTTGCCAACAACCGATATTAGTCTAGAGTCTTTACTCAGTGCCCAAAAACCCTTAGAGTAAAGTAACGTAGGATAATTAAAATACTGCTAATTTCGGGGAGCAACCATCTGCTTCTCACTATTAAAAATCATCCATTTTTACTTGCCCGTTGTCTGCTACATTAACTTGTGTTTTAACAACCAACTATATTGCGATCGAAAGCATTCTAGATCGCCATGCAGGGCTGGAACTGCTCTGTTCCCTAAACCTCAATAACTCAACAGCTTAAATCGATTGATGGTCTTACCCGTAAACCAATTTCTGCTCCAGACTAGTTGCTGGATTCCCTTATATGGACTCGTTGGTGCCGTACTGACGCTACCCTGGTCTACTGGGATCGTCCGCCGCAGCGGTCCGCGTCCGGCTGCTTATTTTAATATTCTAATGACTCTAGCTGCCATGGTTCATGGTGGCTTTGCATTTCAAAGTACTTTAGGGCAAGACACCCAGCAATATTTATTTCATTGGCTATCGGTAGCCGATCTCGACCTGACCTTTGCGATTAAAATCTCAGAGATTAGTGTCGGGGCGATGGAGCTAATTACGCTGATGAGTTTGTTAGCTCAATTATATGCTTTAGGATATCTAGAAAAAGATTGGGCCTTGGCGAGATTCTTTGCCCTGCTCGGCTTTTTTGAAGCTGCGTTAAGTGGACTGGCAATTAGTGATTCTTTGTTTCTGACTTACGCGCTATTAGAATTGCTGACGTTATCTACTTATATGTTGGTAGGGTTCTGGTACGCTCAACCGTTAGTAGTAACCGCAGCCCGCGATGCCTTTTTAACTAAACGGGTGGGAGATGTGTTGCTGTTGATGGGGATGTTGTCTCTATCTGTGTATGCTGGAAGTTTAAATTTTCCCGATTTGTATGACTGGGCTGAGACCGCGCAACTCTCGCCGTTAGTCTCGACACTGCTAGGATTAGCCTTAATTGCCGGGCCGACGGGGAAATGCGCTCAGTTCCCCCTCCATATGTGGCTGGATGAAGCGATGGAAGGCCCTGGACCCGCATCGATTTTGCGAAATTCGGTAGTAGTAGGAACGGGGGCGTATGTATTAACTAAACTACAGCCAATTCTGATCCTCTCGCCCGTAGCATCGAACGTGTTGGTGGGATTAGGGATTCTCACTGCGATCGGGGCTTCATTGGTGGCGATCGCTCAAATTGATGTCAAGCGTGCCCTAGCTCATTCTACGAGTGCCTATCTCGGGTTAGTGTTTATTGCAGTCGGGATGCAATGGACAAGTTTTGTCTATATGATGTTAGTCGCTCATGGCATCGCCAAAGCTTTATTATTTATGAGTTCGAGTGCGGTCAGTTTAACTACTAACTGTCAAAATGTTACCGAACTGGGTGGATTGGGCAAAAAGATGCCACTGACGATGATTTCTTTTGTCGTTGGCACTGCGGGTTTGATTGGATTTCTGCCATTGGGCGGATTTTGGGCGCTGTTGAATGAGATAGATGTTTTTTGGTACGATCGACCCTGGTTAGTGGTAGTAATTTTGCTGGTAAATGCTTTAAATGCGCTCAATTTAACCAGAGTATTTCGACTGATCTTTTTAGGTGAATCTCGGCCAAAGGCTCGTCGCGCTCCAGAAATAGGTTGGGCGATGGCTGTGCCCATGGTGTCCTTGGTGATTATTACCTTACTGGTACCCGCGCTGATGAAATGGGTAGATGTGTTGCCTGATTGGGAATTGGTAAATTGGGGAGCAACAGGCTCGCTGGTGTTATCGGGAGCAGTTGGGTTTGCAGTAGGCTGGTTAATTCCGCTAGAACGGGTAGATCAACGATCGATTTTCGCACCTTATCGACAAGTACAGGAGTTATTAGCCCAAGATTTTTATGTATTCCAATTTTATAAACTGACGGTGGTAGCTGCTGTGGCAGGTTTATCGCGTGTGAGTGCGTGGATCGATCGATATATTGTTGATGGGTTGGTCAATGGAGTGGGGTTTGCCTCCCTATTTGCTGGAGAGGGTTTAAAATATAGTGCTTCCGGTCAATCTCAATCTTATATGCTGACGATCGTGTTGAGTATTGGGTTAATTGGTGCTGCTTTGGTGTGGTCTTTGTTTTAGTCAGGGGTTAGGGCATAACTAATTGCCCACATTAATTTCGATCGATTGGAGATTTATCAAGGAAGGTTAAGATCGTGCTGAGTGTGTTGATTTGGTTGCCATTATTAGGGGCGATATTAATTGGGTTTTTACCTGCTGTTCGATCGCGATCGATCGCGTTAACAGTTGCGAGTTTAGCTTTATTATGGTCGCTAGTGCTTGTCTATCAATTCGAGCCAAGTAGTCTCATTTCCCAGTTTCGGGAAACGATTCCTTGGATTGACTCGCTAGGCTTGAGCTATCGGCTCAGTCTCGATGGTTTATCGCTACCGTTAGTAGTGTTAAATAGTTTATTAACAGCGATCGCTATTTATATTACCGATCGCGAGATTCAACGCCCGCGCCTTTATTACATTTTATTATTAATCTTATATATAGGTGTAGCGGGAGCATTTTTAGCAGATAATTTACTATTATTTTTCATTTTTTACGAACTAGAATTAATTCCGCTTTATCTACTGATTGCCATTTGGGGTGGTGCGCGGAGTGGTTATGCAGCAACGAAATTTTTGATTTATACTGCACTGTCAGGAGTGTTTATTCTCGGTGCATTTTTAGGGCTGACATGGTTGACTAGCTCGACTAGTTTTAATTATG
>JBJOOY010000514.1:0-3095 GCA_046051065.1 Cyanobacteriota bacterium | reverse complement strand
CGCCACGGACGAAATGCCCACGGCACTCGCCATTCTCCCACCACCAAATACATTACTACGATATGAAATCCTCTTTTGCCATTGAGGACATGTATCAACCATTCAAGTGAATTTATGAATTTTGAGATCGGTCATCATCAATTAATTCATCATGTTTTGGAGGGTTTGAATCGCGAGTTTTTAAGTGAGTGTCGAGCTTATTTTGGTGGTGGCACACTAATCTCATTAGATCTGGGAGAATATCGTACTAGTAATGATATCGACTTTATCTGTGCCTTGGGAGCTGATTATCGCAAGTTGCGTAATGCAATTAGCGATTTCAATCCTCGGATCTTATTAAAAGATAATTCCGCTTTAGAAATCGAACGGTTTACCGCCGATCAATATGGGATTAGAATGGCGATTATTGTTGATGGAATACCCATTAAGATGGAAATTATTGCCGAAGCAAGATTTGAACCAGATTCACCCCGTCAACCGAGTTGGTCGCCAGTTGAGTGTTTGAGTATTAGCGGTTGTTTTACGAGTAAACTATTAGCTAATGCCAACAGATACGCAGATCCTAGTGTTCATTCTCGCGATCTGATCGATTTAGCTTTTCTGAGAAATGAGCAACCTACTCCACCTTTAGCGATCGAGAAAGCTGAGGCTGCTTATAGAGTTATGATACCATTAAAAGCTGCATTAACCAAATTTCAAGCAGATGCCGATCTCAGGTTTCACTGTTATGAGAATTTGACAATTTCTGAAGTTTACCGCTCTAAATTAATTGATGGTCTTGACCTACTTGCGTTGGCGCAGCCTCTCCTCTGGAGAATCGATCTTGGTTTAGCTAAAACTAGTCGGACTATTGGTGAATCGGGTGATGAGATTTTTCCATTTATGTAGCACCAGAATTCCTGATTATCGACAATCGCCCAGTTTTACTACCAATTCCACTTAAACATCACCCCAATATTGAGATTATTAGGACTATTTGGAGTGCTGATGATAATTCTGTAACGGTATTTTTGACAGATACTACCTATGGGAGTGAATGGTATGAGATCGGTTATTTAGCTGTATGCGATCGAGTTGCAGGCGAAGAATTTTGGCTGGCGATTCTCTATCATGAGTGGTTTGTCATCGAGCCAGATCCAATTTTTTCGATCGATCCAAAATTAGCAAGTGAGATCGATCCGATTAAAGATCGTATCTCATCTGAGCATGATATTATTTCGCCGATCGAGGGAATTTCGTAATGCAGATTCCAATTTCCCAACTGGTTCGAGTGACTAGTGCGCTAGAAGTTGTTCCCGCTACCCCCGATTCGAGAGTGGAGATCTGGGATAGTTTTCTGGATCTCCAAATTAAAGAAACTACTCGGAGATCCTATACAAAAGCTCTGGCTGATTTTTGTCTGAAGGTTTACCCAGATTTGTCAATTTCCGATGCACTCCAGAGCTTTCTCTTACTCTCTCAATCCGACGCGCTGCATCAAGTACTGACTTATCGAAAGATCTTAATCGATTTGAAGTTGTCTAGTGCCACTATCAATCAACGTTTATCAGCCCTTAAATCCTTGGTGGACTATGCGAGAAAGCGAGGTTTATGTGGCTTTAGTTTGAGCGATGTGAAGGGGCTGAGAAGTCAGAAATATCGGGATACTAGAGGTAGAACTGTTGATGAATATCGCAGTGTTTTGGCAGAGATCGATCGGTCTACAATATTGGGTAAGCGTGATTATGCGATCTGTCGGTTGTTGTGGGACAATGCTTTGAGAAGGGGTGAGATAGTTTCACTCGATCGAGCTAATTTCATCCCTCAAGAAAGTAGATTAATGATTCTAGGTAAAGGGACTTTAGAGTTACATTCAATCGATCTCAATCCAGCAGTAGTTACAGCAATTAATGACTACTTACTAGTCAAACCAGGTGGTGATAATCCAGCCTTATTTGTGAGTAATAATGGTCATCGATTAGATGGTAAGGACATTGCCAGAATCGTCAAGAAGTATGCTGAACCTGTCGGAATCGATCTTTCTCCCCATCGGGTGAGACATAGTGCGATTACGGCTTATTTAGATGTCAGTGAGGGGAATGTCAGAGCGGCGCAATCGTTGTCTCGACATCAGAATTTAAGTACTTTGATGATTTATGATGACAATCGCCATCAGTTGCAGGGTAAGGCTAGTAAAGATTTGGGTGAGTTATTAGATTAATTGGTTTGAATATTAATATCTTGAAAAAACTTTGAGCGGGAGGTGGATTCGTGCTATTTGCTCGGCAACCCGCAGGGCGGAAGTAATCGCCCCTTCATGCAAACCATCGCCTAAATAGGCTCCCACATGGTAGGTATGATAGTCGCCATTGGTGGCGATAATCTCGTGGCGATGGCGGAAAGCAGCAACGGTATACAGTGGGGTGTGATGTTGTTGGATATGCAAAATCCGATCTGGATCGATCGAGTTTTCGAGATTAAATGACAGGCTATATTGGGTTGGCGAATCGATACCACAAATTTGGTTGAGACGGGCATTGTAGCCCCAGTAACCATGCTTCGTATCGGTCTCAAAGAAATCAAACTCCGAGCCTTCACGGATGCGGTAAGGTGCGTACATACTTGTATCAGTATGAAGTAGTGTTTGGACATAATTCCCTTGCCAATCAGCAAATCTGGCGATCTCATCAGGGTGAGGATCTGCGAGGAGTTTTAGTACTTGGTCGGGTGGCGTGGCAAATACTACTTTGTCAAATTCTAAAGTTTTACCATCAGCTAATGAAATCGTTACACCCGCTGTCGATCGATGAATTGCAGCCACTTCAACACCCAATAAAATCTCACCAGTAAACCGATCGAGAATTTTTTGAATATATGAATATACACCACCTTTAATTCTTACCCAATCGACAAATACATCATCGCGGAGGGTGGGAATTACTAATTCGGCTGGACAATCATCGATTTGGGTAAACGGGATCGAATAACTGTACATCCTCACATCTTGCACCAATACATAAAGACTAGTAGAATTTGTCACAAAAATATGAGAAAAAGGGCACAGAACAATATTTAAAGAGAACAGTGAATACCATTCTCCCGTGTGCCCAAGCTCT
>JBJOOY010000513.1:0-8591 GCA_046051065.1 Cyanobacteriota bacterium | reverse complement strand
GATTTAATGAAATTAATTCCTAAAGTAGACTGGGAAAATTTTTCAATTATGACGATCTATCACGGGCGAGCGATTTGTAATGCTCGCAAACCCAATTGTGCCGAATGCGAATTAGCCCAATTGTGTCCAGCCGAACATCTAGCCAATCAGAGGGTGTCTGCAAAGGGGTAGAAAAGCTCTCAAGATTATGAGATTTTGACTGACACTTCTGAGGCTTTTCTCTACATTGCCATGATTCGCCGATCCCTTCGTCGTCTTGCATAACTTTTCAGACACCCTCTCAATCATGATTACTCCACCAACCAATCAAATAACTCACCAACTTTTACCTGTACCCCTTCAGCAAACCCGGGCATTAGCAACACTCGCGCCCGATCGTCAAAGATTTCCATCTCTTGTTTTGGTTGATAAACAAACACTGTTTGCTCATCGGGATCGATTAGCCAACCCATTTGTGTTCCATATTTGAGACAGTGCATCATAATATTCTTCACCACCTTAGTTTGACCTTGCTCTGGAGACATAATTTCAATCGTCCAGTCAGGGGCAATAGCAAAAACGTTAGCAACACTACCATCAAGATTGCGCGGGATGCGATCCCAACTAATCACTGATATATCGGGTACCGTGGATCGATCGCCAAACGTACACCGTAATTCAGGAAAAGCTCTAGCTATTTTGAGATCGCGCAACGGTCGATCGATTGCAAAGGTTAGTTCCCGTTGGATAATGCTGTGCTTTCCTTGTGGCATGGGTTTTTGATAGATCGCGCCATCGATAAACTCGTTGGCAGGCTTGATTTCTGGCACTGCCAAAAACTCTTCTAGGGTCATCCGTTGGAGCAGCGATGGAACCATAGTATTAGCCATTATGTAAGTAGATTACTCTCATTTTATATCTCAATTCACCCACCAACAATTCAACCGCCTCAGAGGGTATCTGAAAAGAAGTAGTCTATTCATAATTCTGCGAAGCAGCACTAGGTTTCATACTTTAAACTGGGCGACTTTTTCTTCCAATTTTTTCGCTACCTGTGAGGTTTCTTGCATTGATGAAGCCATCCGGATCGAGAAAATAGAACGCTCTTTAGAAGCTACCGTTACCTGTTGCATCAGTTGGGTTACAGCCTGGGCTGTCTCAGCCTGAGAAACAGTGGCGATCGAAATAGAACTCATCAGCGTATTAATTTTCCGAGAACTTTGCAACACTTCGGTCAATTTTAGCTTGTTTTCTCTCACTAAGCGGGTACTATCGACCACTTGTGAGGTACCTAGTTTCATTACTTTAACTACATCTTTAATCTCTGATTGAATAGTTGCGATAATTTGGGCAACTTCGCGGGTGGCGGCACTAGATTGTGCTGCCAATGCGCCTACCTGTTCGGCAACTACGGTGATACCCCGATCTTGTTCGCCAGTAAGGTTATTTTCTACACTGGCTTTAACCGCTAAGATGTTGGTGGTGAGGGCGACTCCTTCGATTAGGCTTACTACTTGAGAAATCTGTTGGGAAGATTCACCCAACCGCTTCATTCTTGCGGCAGATTTGTCAACGGCGATCTGGAGGTGCAGAATACTATTGAATGTTCGATCTACCGCTTCTGTAACTTCTTTGACTACGATATAGCCATTATTCGCGATCTTCGATGTTTGATGGGCATTGGTGGCAACCGATTGAATCGAGTCGGTCATTTGTTCGACAGCATCTAAGATCGAGCGAATTTCAGCGGCTTCTTCGATCGCTTGGGTGGAGAGCTGACGAATGTTATGTTTGTTAGACTCTAACGCCGCATTAACCTGTCCCGTGCCCTGCTTTACGTCCGTGGCAATATCTCTCAATCTGGTGATGACTTCATTGAATAAGTCTGCAACCGGACTCAATTCGATCGAGTCTAGACTAGCTCGCACCGTTAAGTCTCCATCCATTGCACCTTCAACTTCAGTAACTAATTTGAGAATTTCGGACTCCAATGCTTCCCGTTGTTGCCGCTGCTGAGAGGCTTCTAGTTCGCGAACTTGTAAATTACTATCGACATTCTCCGCCATCTGGTTTAAGTTACGTTCGAGAATGCCGACTTCGTCGTGGCGATCGCTTTCTGTTAGGCGCACGCCAGATTCACCTGCGGCAATTAGATCGGCAAATTTAGTCAACCGCCGGATTGGCCGAGAGATCGAACCGTGCAAAGGAGCTAAGATTGCTATAGCTACTAATAAAATTCCCCCAGCGATCGCATAACCTAGCCAGGCGATCTTTTGCAAATTCTGATTGACGGATGTTTGCGGTTCGCCAACATAAGCAATCCCAATCGGTTGAGCTTTGAGGTGAGATAGTTGTTGTCGATGATCGTAGAGCGGCTGATAGCCTGTGAGATAGTCAGTGCCGACGATATTAGCATCGCCTAAAAATACCTCACCTTGGAGCAACACCCGATCGGCAACAGCTTTAGATACTTTGGTGCCAATTGCTCGGGTGGTGCGATCGGTATAGGGTACATTGGTGCTGACACGCCAGTCCTGGGCGAACAGAGTTGCCGTCGAAGCACCTGTCTCACTTTTCAGTTTATCTACCAGCTCGTAGTTACGGTTAACCAAAGTGCCTACAATGGCAGTACCTACCACTTCTCCATTGACAACGATCGGTTTGACCGACATCATCACTAACCCAACTTTACCATCATCAATATTGAAAGTTCCCTCTGGATAAGGCTGTTGCAGGGCTGATAAATCTTGGGTAGCCTGTGTCCGTACCCCAATATCCGCCTGCTGGGACAGCCCTAACCGCTCTAAATATTGACTTTTCAGTAATTCGACACCAGATAGAGCGCGGGATTTGGCTAAAGCTGCCCGCACGATTTCCAGATCGCCCAGCTCAATTTCAGATTTACTAGACACTGAATCAAATCGAGTTGAGACTGGTGTCTGCGTGGGCAAAGGCGGAAATTTGGAAAAATCGTCTCGAACTATTTGGATCGATCGAGCGATGCTTTGCCCTTTGCGATTGGTAATCAGATAGAAACTGGCATTGGGTTCGATCTTTTTTGCAGTCTGGATAAAAGATGCGAGCTTCGCTTGTTGCGCCGTGGTAGTGACTGGATCGTTGAGATCGATTCCGGCTAATGTTACAGACTGTGCCAAGATACTCGAACAATTTTCGAGCTGGTGCAATTCTGATTCGATCGACTTTTGCAGAATCAGCAGTTCGCTTTTTAATAGATCTTTGAGGTTATCTACTACTGATTCTCTCGCAATACTGACTATCGCTTGAGTTGCGACAATTAGCGGAATAGTCGCGCCCAAGACCAATAGGATCGTAATCTTCGCCCGAATTGTCAGGTTATTCCAAACCAGAGCAGGTTTTTGCCACCAAGATTTATCAGTTTTGCTGGTATTAATAATGTGCCGATCGATAGTCATTAAGTTTTATTCCTGTCGATAAGTCAGAAGTCGAACTCAGAAAATTTGACGTTGCTGGCATTCGGCATGAACCCAAATCACTGTAGAACGGTGATTAGCTCATGCATCTTCACTATTCTACAGTGATGGAGTGTCAATGGTGATATTTAGCCGCTACAGGTCGCAATCGCAGATTTGCAATAAAACCAATTAATAGCACACCGACCATAATATACATTGTAATCGAATAGGCTTCAGTTTTCGGTACCCCCCGATCGATCTGAAACTCACGAATGTAGTTGACTAGCACTGGCCCCAACACACCTGCCACCGACCAAGCTGTGAGTAAACGTCCATGAATTGCTCCCACTTGAAGTGTGCCAAATAAATCCCTGATATAAGCGGGAATCGTGGCAAATCCACCACCATACATAGTCAAAATCAGACAACAGACGATATTGAACAGTAAGATATTGCCGATTCTACCTGTGGTAGGAATTAAGGCGTAAAGTATTAATCCTAAGCCAAAGAAAATCAGATAAGTTTTCTGTCTGCCCAAACGATCTGATAACGAAGACCAGAAAAAACGACCGCCCATATTGAACAAACTGAGCAAGATCACAAATCCAGCACCTTGTTCTGCCGACACCTTAAACATCTCTTGCACCATTGGGGAAGCTTGACTTAACACCCCAATTCCGGCGGTGACGTTCGCGCAGAGCATAATCCATAACAGCCAAAATTGAGGAGTTTTGACAGCATTATTAACAGTTACTTGGGCATTTGTCACCATTGCTTTGGGTTGTCGATCGGGAATGTAGCCGATCGGCTGCCAATCTTGAGGTGGAGTCCGAATCAACAGTACTCCCACCATCATCACGCAGAAATACAGGATGCCCATGACGATAAAGGTCTGCCACACCCCGATCGAGGTTGCAGATTTAAAGTAATTCATTAATGCAACAGTCAAGGGCGAAGCAATGATTGCCCCACCGCCAAAACCCATAATTGCCAACCCTGTGGCCATACCCGGTCGATCGGGGAACCACTTAATCAGCGTCGAGACTGGCGAAATGTAACCAATGCCCAACCCAATTCCGCCTAAGACTCCATAGCCTAAATAGAGCAAGACAATTTGATGCCAGTAAACTCCCAACGCCGATACTAAGAATCCACTACAAAAGCAAATTGCCGAGACGAACATTGCTTTACGCGGGCCTTCAGCTTCAACCCATTTCCCAAATAGTGCTGCTGAGATCCCGAGAAAAGCGATCGCACTGGAAAAGATCCAGCCCAGTGTCGCGAGGTTCCAATCTTGAGGGGATGAATTAGTAATGCCAATTAGTTTGGTCAGTGGCAGATTGAATACACTGAAGGCGTACACTTGACCGATCGATAGGTGAATTGCTAAGGCAGCCACCGCATTTAACCATCGGTTATATCCAGATGAAGCAATACTCTGCTCCTTATCTAGCGCGGCGAATTTCTCTGATGCTTTCATGGTGCAATTTAATAAATTTAGTGATATCAAAACCCTGAGAATGCTTGACTTGCCTAGCCAAACTTATTATTGTGAATTCTTTAAATAAAATTTATTCTTGGCAAAAAAACATCATTCTACAGAGTCCACTATGATAGATTTTGGCTGAAATATTCTGTGGATTTTGGCTGAAATATTCTATGGATTTTGGCTGAAATAATTATGTAAATAACAGGGTATAAATAATTTATGAGAAGAAAACACGCTCAAATTCATGCTGTGAGCAGTTCCCACCCCACAAAAAATTTTATATTTAATTGTGCTTGGCTACTTAGATCTTAACTAAAATGCTTTGTGGTTATAGAATTCAGAGCTAAGCACGCACAGCCATTAAACTGGCTAAATGTAATCTTTTTTACATTTACTATCTGCATCTCACAGCAAATTTGGTAAAATCGATAACGATCGCTGAAATTACGTGAAAAAATACAAAAAAGAGATCGAGAAATTCAGTAAGATGAAAATTTTAACATTTTAATGTAGGTACTAAATAAAGTTAATTCATGAGTGATGTATGATACTTTCTGTGAATTAACTGCGAAGAGATTACAATAATTTTAACGATCCTCAGATCGAGTGTAGGCAAAGATGAAAGACGCAGAAAAAACTCCAGCGATCGGTGGCGGCTTGCCTGTAATTCAGGATTGGGTAAAGCAGACCCTTACACCTGAAGGTTTGAAACTATGGCAAACCCTTAATCACAAAAGTGCTTGCCTGGCTTGTGCTTGGGGCGCAGGCGGACAAAAGGGGGGATTTGTGAACGAGGATGGGGAAACTCTCCAACGTTGTGCGAAAAGTGTCGAAGCGATCGCCTCCGAACTACAACCCGCGATTCCCGCCCAGGTATTTAAAAACCAGCCGATCTCCCAATTGCAACAGCTCGATTCCCAAGCAGCAAATAATCTGGGACGATTGAGTCATCCACTCATTAAGCGGGCTGGAACTGACTATTATCAGCGGATTGACTGGGCTGAGGCATACGATCTGATTGCGCGAGCCTTGCAACAACCACCGGAGCGAGTGGCATCCTACAGTTCGGGGCGTTCTTCTAATGAAGCGGCATTTTTATTGCAATTAATGATGCGGGCACTGGGTTCTAATCATCTCGCCGATTGCTCGGATTTGTGTCATGCAGCCTCGACAGTGGGACTCAAACAGATGTTTGGTTCGGGTACGTCGATGGTAAGTTTGACGGACTTAAAACAGGCTGATTGTTTAGTATTGGTGGGTTCTAATGCACCAGCCAATCATCCGCGCTTGATGAACGAACTGATCGAATTACGCGATCGAGGTGGCAAGATTATTGTCATCAATCCGGCGATCGAAGTTGGGTTAGTAAAGTTTGGCTCACCAGCTTTTCCGCTTAAATCGTTATTGACTGGCTCGGAGATCGCCAGCCTTTACCTCCAGCCAATCCCTGGTAGCGATGTCGCGCTATTTGTCGGGATCCAAAAGGCTTTAATCGAAGGGAATTTAGTTAATTATGACTATCTCCGCGCCCATACCGATAATTGGGAATCGATCGTCCACCAGGCTGCTAATACAGACTGGGACAGCATTACCGCCACCTGTGGAATTTCCAAGTCGGAGATTGTCGTTGCTGCGGAGATAATTGGATCGAGCGATAAAGTTGTATTCGCCTGGGCGATGGGAGTTACCCAGCATGTGAATGGAGTCGATAATATTCGCAGCATCGCCAACACCGCTCTATTGACGGGAAATGCCGGAAAAGTCGGTGCGGGAGTAATGCCAATTCGCGGGCATTCTAACGTCCAGGGCTTTGGTTCGATGGGAGTAACGGTTAACCTCAAAGAGCAGATTAAACAGGCATTAGAGCGGCTGTTAGACCGTCCACTGAGCCAAGTACGCGGCTATCACACTCGATCGCTCATCGATGCCGCCGATGCGGGGAAAGTCTCCACTTTACTCTGTCTGGGGGGCAATCTCTACGCCGCCAACCCAGATTTAGTCCAGGCAAAACGGGCATTGGGCAAGATTGACACGATCGTCTATATCGCCACTAAACCCAATCTCGGACATTTCCACGGCTTAGCTGCTCAGAATACTCTGATTCTGCCTGTCTTTACCCGCTTTGAAAATCCCCATGCGACGACGGTAGAGTCGGGAAATAATTTCGTGCGGTTGAATAATCCTGGCACCAGTCATCTTCACAATGCCGAAATCGTCTCGGAAGTAGAGTTACTCACCGAAATCGCCCACCGGATCCATGGTGACAACCCCATCAACTGGCGCAAACTCCAAGATCCGATCTATATCCGCCAACTCATCGCCCAAACCATTCCTGGCTATGCCGCAATTGGGGAAATCGATGCCACTAAAACCGAGTTTACAGTCGGGGGGCGGATTTTTCACACCCCCGAATTTTCAACGGCGAATGGTAAGGCGCAAATGTTTGTTACTGCGCTACCTCAATTAGATTTACCCACACTAACGGACTTTGGTTTACCCACTGCTACCCAAGGAATTGTTTTAACCTTAATGACAGGACGAAGTTATGGTCAACACAACACGATCGTCTATCAACCCGGCGATAAATATCGGGGCATGCCCCACCGCAACTGTATTTTGATGAATGCCGAAGATGCTAACAGCGTGGGAATTCAAGCACATCAGCAGGTAACGGTTCAAGGTGATGCAGGTAAGTTAGAACGTGTCGAGGTGATATATGGCAAGTTGCGGCGCGGTGCAGCGATGATGTTTTATCCCGAAGTTAATGTGATTTTCACCGCTCAAGTCGATGCTGCATCGGGGACTCCAGCCTTTAAACGAGTACCAGTGGCAGTCTGGAGCGATGATTAAGTACTCATCGATCGGTCAGGGCGAATTACTGTTAAACCTAAATTTTTATAGGTAATTAACATTTCAGTTGTCACCGTTGGTGCAGTGACTAAATAAGTCAATGCCTGAATCGAACCCACCACGTAAGAAGCGGCTGTGTCTAACTTGGCCGCAGTCGCTAATCCCACTACCTCAGCCGATCGAGCAATCATCGATCGTTTGATATGTGCCTCATCCAAATTATGCACGCTAATGCCGATTTCTGGATGCAGACAACAAACGCCTAATAAACAAATATCCGCACGAATCGTACCCAATGCTTCGATCGTCCCTGCACCAACATTTACTAACGCTTTCTTGTATAGTCTTCCACCCAGCATTACCACTTCTATATTTGGATGTTCGGCTAAAGCGATCGCAATGGGTGGACTATTAGTGATGATCGTAGCTGCTAAATCTAATGGTAAATGACGGGCGACTTGTAACGTCGTCGTCCCACCATCTAAGATCGCTACTTGCCCTGGACGAATTAACTTTGCCGCAGCTTGAGCGATCGCTTCTTTCTCTTGTGGGGCTTGCTTTTGGCGATCGGTATAACTAGCTGTAGCTGGTGATGCTGGCAATGCCCCACCATGAACGCGCTGTAATAGTCCCTCCAATGCCAGTTCGCGTAAATCTCGCCTAATTGTATCCTCCGACACCTTCAGCACCGCACTCAATTCTGACGACAGTACCTTTCGATCGCGCTTCAGGATCTCGATAATAAATTGTCGCCGCTCCGCAGTCAGCATAATTGATTTTTCCTAAAATTGCGTGTTTAGTCTTGAAAATGCACGTTTATCAGTGTAAACTCATTTATA
>JBJOOY010000512.1:0-8164 GCA_046051065.1 Cyanobacteriota bacterium | reverse complement strand
TAGATGCTCGTAAGTTCCAGGCTTTTGGAGCAATTCCAGCGTTTTAATTCCCGCCGTCATCGCCAATGGATTCCCCGATAGGGTACCAGCTTGATACATCGGGCCTGCGGGTGCAACCATGGACATGATATCTTTGCGTCCGCCGTATGCGCCGACAGGTAACCCACCACCGATAACTTTACCCATTGTGGTTAAGTCTGGCGTAATCCCAAATCTTTGCTGGGCACCACCATAAGCGATCCGGAAACCAGTCATGACCTCATCAAATACTAGCAATGCGCCATGTGCCTGGGTAATTAGGCGTAAGCCTTCGAGGAATCCAGCATCTGGGGTGATAAAACCAGCATTACCGACCACAGGCTCTAAAATCACGCCAGCAATACTGTCAGGATTAGCAGTAAATAGAGCTTTAACAGCTTCTAAATCGTTATAAGGTGCTGTCAGAGTATCAGCAGTAGTAGACTTTGGTACACCAGGCGAATCTGGTAAACCGAGGGTAGCGACACCCGAACCAGCTTTAACGAGGAACATGTCCGCGTGACCATGGTAACAGCCTTCAAATTTGACGATCTTATTCCGCCCTGTAAATGCCCGCATCAGGCGCAAAACAGCCATACAAGCTTCGGTACCGGAGTTAACGAACCTCACCATCTCGACGCTAGGAACGGCGTTAATCACCATTTCTGCGAGGACATTTTCGAGGTAGCAGGGTGCGCCAAAACTAGTCCCTTTTGCCAAAGCTTCATGCAAAGCGGCGATGACTTCTGGGTGGGCGTGTCCACAGATCGCTGGGCCCCAACTACCCACGTAGTCGATGTACTGATTGCCGTCTACGTCCCAGACATAGGCATCCTTGACTCGATCGAATACAATAGGTTGTCCGCCAACAGATTTAAATGCCCGTACTGGGGAATTGACTCCACCTGGCATCAATTTCTGCGCCGCAGCAAAAATCTCTTCTGATTTTGTAGTTTTCAAATTAGATGTAGAAATCAATTTTTTCTCCCGACAGTTAAAATCTTAGATTTGAAATGTATAGTAATTATAGGCAATCGGGGCTAGCGCGAACGCAATAAAGTTGAGAATAATCGTCAAAACTCGATTGCAGCTCATCTAATCATTATTAGCGAAAATTGTCACCAAGCATGTATGTTATGTATGTCCGGATCGATCGACAGTCAATATTTACAGGTTAAACACCCAGTGTAACAAGGTCGAAACGATCGATAACACGATCGAACCCAAGATCGCGGGGACAATGCCAGCGACGTGAAAGCCCGGAATCAGATACCAAGCGACAAATCCCAGACACAGCGCATTGATCGTTAGCGCTGATAGTCCGAGTGTGAGGATCGTCAGCGGCAAAGTCAGAATCTGGAGGATTGGTCTGACGGTACTGTTAATCAAGCCTAATACCAAAGCCGCAATCAATGCTGTCACAAAATCTCGAATCTGAAATTGTCCTGGCAAAATTTGGTCGATAATTCGTTGTGTAATCAAAAACGCGATCGCATTGAGCACCCAGTTAAGCAATAATTTGAGCATGACGGTGGATGAATTGTAAATTGTGAATTTCCTGCTACAAGCACCAATTAGGATTTTGCGGTAAACTATTCAAGCTGAGGGCGGCTCTAATTTGGGTCGCGTAAGCTTTGCTGCTAACTGTTAATTGGAACATATGCCTACTTTTATCGCGATAATTCTAGCCTCGCTCGTTTTCTGCTCTGGTAATGCATGGGCAGCGGGAGGAACTTCTTCATATAATCCAACGCTTTCCTATGCTAATGCTCAATTAGCAGGCGAAAATTTTTCGGGTAAGAATTTGCAGACAGCAGAGTTTACCAGTGCTAATTTAGATAATACCAATTTTTCTGGTGCGGATCTGACTGGGGTCGTGCTGAGTTCGTTAGTTTTAAATAATACAAATTTTCATGCTGCCAATGTTACCCAAGGTTTGGTAGATCAGGTACGGTTTGTCGGTACCGATTTGAGCGACGCTATTTTTGTCGAAGCGATGATGTTACGATCGACTTTCAAGGATGTGAATATTCAAGGTGCTGATTTCTCGGATGCAATTTTAGGTAAGCTGCAACAGAAGGAACTGTGCAAAATTGCTGCTGGTGTTAATCCAAAAACTGGTGTAGCTACTCGCGATTCTTTGGCATGTAAATAGCTGGGGCTATCGCAGTTCCACTCGGCACTACCCTTTCAATCCAAATAAAAGCGCGAAGCAATCGCGATTGCTTTCGATCGTGTTCCTAAAGAGGTAATTGAGTGGATTTAAGGCAAAAAACTTACTGTAGAGTGAATAGTATTCCTGTTCATCCTAGCTTATGGATTTTTAGCCACTTATCTAATTAATGAGCATTAACCCAAAACTATATTTCGATCGTCTTGTCACCACGCCGATTGGTATTTTACAAATATCTGAATATGCTAATATTCCAGAGAATCAGGATAGCGACTCTCTAAAATTATCACTAGTCTTACCTACCTATAATGAGTGCAGAAATATTCAATCGATTATCACCATTCTTTGCAAACTACTCGATCGCGTTATTCCTGGCAATTATGAATTAATTGTCGTTGATGATAATAGTCCAGATCTAACCTGGGAAATCGCAGCAGAATTATTCCCGGAGTACCCACAACTGCGAGTAATGCGGCGCGTTACAGAGCGAGGATTATCAACAGCAGTGATTCGGGGTTGGCAAGTCGCTCGGGGCGAAATTTTGGGAGTAATTGATGCAGATTTACAGCATCCCCCAGAAGTTTTATTGCAACTACTGCAACAGATGGAACGAGGTGCCGATTTAGCCATTGCTAGTCGCAATGTCGAAGATGGTGGGGTCAGTGAATGGAGTTGGATTCGCCGAGTTTTGTCTCGTGGCGCACAGATATTAGGCTTGATTATTTTACCTGAAGTAATCGGTCGTCTTTCCGATCCGATGAGTGGTTATTTTATGGTGCGTCGTAGCTGTATCGCTGGCAGAACTCTCAGTCCGGTTGGTTACAAAATCTCGATCGAAGTGGCAGCGAGGGGCAAGATTAATTGGATTGCTGAAGTTGGTTATGTTTTTCGCGAACGGCAGGCTGGTGAAAGTAAAGTTACCTGGAAACAGTATATCGAATATATCCAGCATTTATTGAGATTACGGCTATCTCGATCGGCATCATTTATGCGATTTTGTCTGGTTGGTTTGACTGGTGTTGTGGTCGATTTAGGTGTATTTTATTTGCTCAGAGATGCTTTAGGATTGGGACTGACTCGGAGTGGGATTATTTCTGCGCAAGTGGCGATTTTCAATAATTTTCTCTGGAACGATCTCTGGACTTTTTCAGATATTTCGCGCAGACAACCAGGGATAAAACAACGGATTAAACGGTTTTTTAAATTTAATCTAGTTTGTTTATCTGGTGTGATACTTCAATTACTAATTATTAATATTATTTATAATTTCTTCAAGCTCAATGATGACTTGAAAGATCTTGTTAGGATTGATATTTTAGCGAAGTTAATTGCGATCGGTTTAGTAACAATTTGGAACTTTTGGCTGAACTCAAAACTAAATTGGCGAGTTACCGAAGTTAATAATCGTTCGAAGTAAGTACATCTAAAATTTTTTATTGGCTCGAACGACAGGGATCGTCCCAGTAATTAGGCTTTTTTCATGCTACTTATCCGAAGTGCAGAATGTGAGTTATATATTAATAATCGTTGTCTGCTACACAAATACCTTTACATTTAATTCCATTCGTAGCAGTACGTTGACAATGAGGACAAAGAACTTTTTCTACTTTTGCTTCACGATCGATCTCGTTCTCGTTCTTGGCGATCGCCTTTAAATTAGCTGATGCGGATTGGACTTCTGTATTCATCATAAGTGTGAATAATTTTATCGATTTTAGGATCGTCGATCGTCAAGCTTAAATCTCGAATAAGCAGGTCGATCTAATTAGGATTAACCTCCTAAATATTCCTAAAAAAACTGCTGGGGATACTTAGATCCCAGCAATAATTAAATTTACCTGCAAGCAATTGCAGTCTGTCTTCCTAACTCGACCCAATATAGGAACGAGTTAGGGATTACCAGATTGAGCTAATTTATCCTTAAGTTCGGCAAGTTTGCCTGCCCACCGTGGATCGGGTTGGAAACTTTCAGTCGTATTATTGCTTGTGTAGACTTTCCCGCTACCACCACCTTTATTTTGATCTTTGCGATCGCCTTTTTTACCACCGCCAGCATTGCGACGGGGGGTAGCGGTAGTGGTAGTAACACTATTTTTATTGCTGAGGTTGGGCTTAGGTACCGTACTAGGCTCTCTAGGTTCGCTAGATTCGCCATCTTCATCGTCTTGACCTTCTTGAGCTTTTGGTAAAGCTTTTTCGATTTTAATTGGCATTTCTTGGAACATGGCACCATTGTATTTCTCAATGATTTGGTCGGCTTGTTCGTCAGTTTCGACAGTGACAAAACCAAACCCGCGACATTTACCAGTCTTGCGATCTTTAATTACTTTAACCGAGACTAGTTCACCTGCATCTGCAAAAACGGTTTGAAGTTCTTCCCGCTCTACGTCAGATTTTGGTAAGTTGCCCACATATAAACGAATAGACATATAAAAATTCCTCCAGGGTGGAATTGAATTAGCTTGCTTGCAGGAGTTTCTCTAGGGGAGAGCGCCTTAGTTTGAGGTGGACAAACAAGTGCTGAGGAATTATCTGTCATGTGGCGACAGTTTTGATTCGGGCTAATCTTAGATTTAGATCGGCGAAATCACTACCTACAAACGCTTGTTTGTCAATGCCTTGGGATAGATTCGCAACTGCGCACTATAATTTTAATGTTTTTTCACAAAGTTTGTTACACCCCTATTTAAACTATCACGTCTGGGTCTAATTTAGCTCAGACAATCTGCAAAAACTCTGTCATAATTTCGATCGAGTTATTCCCAGCTGCCAACTCACGATCGAGTTCACTGCATTTGTGTTACTGCGGCTAGACTAAAATAATCCCCAATTTGGGGTCAGCGATCGATACTCTATTGTGAATCTCGATCGCAATACGCTCGCCAGCCTCCCCATGCGGTAATTTCGCGCTCACCCTCGCACAAAAACGGTTCGCCTAATACACCTAAAACCTCAGTCCCATCGGCTAATTTCACTTTGCCGATACAGAGTCCTGGCGGCTCTGACAGTAGTAATTTACTCACCCCACTCACTGGAACTGCCCAAACTTCCACGGCGATCGAGACCCCAGCCGTAGTAACCTTAATCATCGCTGGATGTCGATCGCTGATCGACCACATCCGGTATGCTGCTTCAGTAGTAGTTGCGCGGATGAATGTCGCGCCAACGGCTAATAAATTGCCATTAAGCTCTAAACCTCGCATCAGAGTTCCATTAACAGCAAGTTCTACACTCATTTCCATCTCTTTTCGCTTGAATGACAATTAGCATCTGTCCTGCCGATACCATTTGTCCTGGTGTACAGAGGATTTCGACGATCGTACCGGAAATCGGCGCGGCGATCGTGATTTCCATTTTCATCGATTCGAGAATTACCAATCGATCGCCTGCTGTAACATTACTCCCTGGTTCAACCACAACTTGCCACACATTGGCGGGTAAATGTGCCATTACACCCTGACTATTGGGGGGTAAAATGAATTCAGGCTCGGTGGCTAAATCTCCAGCCGGATCGATAGCATCTACTAGTAAATTATCCGCAGCCCATCGATCGCGTTCTGCTTCAAAAGCAGCTTGTTGTTTGGTTTTAAACTCGATCGATTCTGATTGAATCGACTGGAGAAATTCATTATATTCCCGCAGGTTAAAGGTATTTGATTCGATCTTCAGCTCGAACTTGCCGTGGATAAAATCGGCGCGATGTTGGCGTAATTCTGCTGGCGTGACGGGATAAAAGCGAATCTGGTCGAAGAAGCGCAACAGCCAGGGTTGTCCCGCCTGAAACTCTCTCGTCTGGCGATAAGTGTTCCACATTTGCACCGTTCGCCCGACAAATTGGTAGCCACCTGGCCCTTCCATGCCATAAACACACATGTAAGCGCCGCCGATACCGACGGCATTTTCGGGAGTCCAAGTGCGGGCGGGATTGTATTTGGTGGTAACCAGACGGTGGCGCGGATCGATCGGGGTGGCGACAGGCGCACCTAAATATACGTCGCCTAAACCGAGGACTAGATAACTAGCATTAAAGACAATTTCGCGCACTCGATCGATACTATCTAGTCCATTAATGCGCTGAATAAATTCGATATTACTCGGACACCACGGCGCTGTGGGATTGACCGATCGCATGTATTTATCGATCGCCAGTTGGGTCGAGTCATCATCCCATGATAGGGGCAGATGAACGATCCGCGTTGGGACTGCCATGGCATCGATCGCGGGCAATTCTGATTCGGCGGCAATTAATGTCGTCAATAGACAGTCGAGAGGCAATATTTGTCGATCGTAGTGAATTTGAAGCGATCGAATCCCTGGGGTCAGGTCGATAATACCTGGGAGGGGATAATCGAGTAGCCATGTCATCAAGGCGTGGACTTGAAACCGGAGATTAAGATCGAGAATGAGTTCGCCATATTCGACCAAAATATTATTGTCACCCGATCGACGATATTTAACGGCGATTCGATCGGGAGTGGCTGGAATTTGATGGAGAATCGCACCGTCGTAGCGGGTGACAAGTAATGGCGATGGGTCAGTTGCGGTTAATGTTTCTAGTTCTTCCAGTTGGATCTGTTCCCGCTGGAGGGATTCTACCCAAGTTAGGGGTTGAAATCTGACGGTATTCCCTGGCGTGAGTTGACCGATTTTCCAGAGTTCAGCTAAGGCGATCGTGGCAGGGCAAACAAAACCGCCTAAACTAGGGCCATCGGGGCCAAGAATAATCGGCATATCTCCGGTAAAATCGATCGTGCCGATCGCGTAGGCGTTATCGTGAATATTAGAAGGGTGTAATCCAGCCTCGCCGCCATCCGTCCTCGCCCACTCCGGTTTTGGCCCGATTAGCCTCACCCCTGTCCGTGCCGAATTGTAATGCACTTCCCAATCAGTGGAAAATAGCATCTCAATATCTGCGGGTGTGAAAAAATCCGGTGCGCCGTGCGGCCCATCCAACACGCCGATCGTCCAATGCTGCGGGTATTGAGGGATTAACGCTGCTGGTAGCTGCTGGACGGGGTCTGATACCGCCCCTGGATTAGATCTCAAGACATCGCCGAGCTGAAGCGTTCGTCCGCAATGTCCACCAAATTTACCCAGCGTAAAGGTCGATTTACTACCCAAATAATCGGGGACATCGAAACCATGCTGGATCGCTAAGTACGATCGAGTGCCATTCCCCTGAATCGCACCTAGTTCCAATACAGCCCCTGCCTTAACTGGGATCGTCGTCCAAAATGGCACCGCTACGCCGTCTAGCTGTGCCTGCATCGGTGCCCCAGTCAGACAAATGACAGTTTCGGTATTAAATCGTAATGTCGGGCCGGTAACGGTACATTCCAATCCTGCCGACGATTCGGGATTATTCAGCAGTCGATTGGCGTACCTAAAGGCGAGGGCATCCATCGCCCCCGAAGGCGGTACACCGACATTCCAGTAGCCCAGCCGTCCGGGATAATCCTGAATCATCGTGAATGCGCCTGGAGCCAGAACATCGATGGTGTGGGGCTGATACTCGAAGTCTGATAGTAACTGGGTGCTGACGGTGCCATCGTTAAACCTAGTGTCTGCAAGGATTTGGCGGAGATAATCGAGGTTGGTTTCGATGCCAGCGATTTGGGTTTGAGCTAGTGCCGATCGCATATGATCGATCGCCGTCGCTCGATCTTCGCCCCAGACAATGAGTTTTGCTAGTAAGGGGTCGTAATAGGTGGTAACTTCACTACCCGTCTCGATCCACGTATCGCATCGTACCCCTGCTGGAAAGCTAACCTGAGTTAAGCTGCCGGAATTGGGTTGAAAATTCTTGCCAGGATCTTCGGCATAGATACGAACTTCGATCGCCTGTCCTCGCGCTGCGGGAAGTGGCGTGTCGAAGCAAGATCGATCGCCAGCAGCTAGCCGGATCATCCATTCTACTAAATCAACCCCATACACTGCTTCAGTCACACCATGTTCGACTTGCAAGCGCGTGTT